>JADEXW010000238.1 GCA_015206935.1 Pseudanabaenaceae cyanobacterium LEGE 13415
TTGCCGGGGCGGAAGCCGTTGAGCCGGACCTTGTCCTTGAGGGTGGAGAGCTCGCTCGAGAGCCGCTCCTCCAGCTCGGTCACCGGCAGCACCACCCGGTACTCGCGCTTCAGGCCCTGGGCCAGAGTCTCCGTCACCTGCATCGTCATCCGCCTTCGCTGCCGGCCCGCTCGGAACGCCTGTCCCGAATCGCGGGCGGGGCGGCCTCGCCTGCCGCCGGGAAAACCTCACGCTGTCGGATCATGTCCGTGCTGGACCAATCCGCGGCGGGATTGGTGCGGGCGGAGGGACTCGAACCCCCACGACTTTCGCCACCGGAACCTAAATCTGGCGCGTCTACCAATTCCGCCACATCCGCGAACGTTATTCATCATAGCAGGAGAAAGGAGAAATAAATCATCCTTTCTCCCGTGAAATCGACTTACGACAAACTGCCAAGACTGAGCGGAATGAGATTGCCTTCTGTCGTAAAGCCAAGCAGCATCGGTTCTCCTGAATGGATCGGCTTGCCAGTAAGGGCGCAGCGATCGTCGGTTTGGGCGGTGGCGGACAGGGTGGCTCGAACATCGGCTGCGGAAAGTTCGGGGGAATAGCTGCCCGATCGCTGTTGTACATAGTTCCACAAAATATCGCGAATGAGCGCTTGATAGCCTTGGTTGCCGGACAGTGCTTTAAGCTGCTCCTTCAACTCACGTTCTAAACGGATGCTCGTGACTTCCATTTCCGTTGTGCTGGTGCGAGTCAAGGTGTGCATCATTGGTCTCCTTTCTTGAGTGGACAGGTTTATAATACAAGTGTAGTACGTCTGCCGCTCAACTGTCATAGATGTTGGAATAATTTGAGAATTTCTTTGATGCGATCGGGCTGAATCTTTCCCTGTGCCGATCGCGGAATTTGATCGATTTTAATCCAACGCTTCGGATGTTTAAAGGCAGCCAAGCGCGATCGCAGTTCGTTTTTAATTTGCTCAATCGTAATCGTTTCATCACACGGTACAAAAATTGCGGTAACGCATTGCCCCCAAATCGGATCAGGTGTTCCGAGAATGTGAACATCTTGAATGAGTTGAGTCGATCGCAAAGCCGCTTCAACTTCAAACGGGAAAATATTTTCGCCACCGCTGATGATTTTATTGCTGTCTCGTCCGATTAGATGGAGAAATTGTCGATCGTCAAAATAACCCAAATCATCAGGATCAAATTTCGGCTCAGGTAACAAATTCGGATAGTAACCGAGCATGAGCGATTTAGCTTGAATGCTTAGTTTTTGATGGTCGATTGTAATTTCTGCATGAGGCAAAACTCGCCCACAGTCTTGGATTCCATTGAGAAAATCCGCAGGTTTAAGAGTCACAATTTGAGAAGCAGTTTCGGTCATGCCGTAAGTTGGCGCGATCGGTAAATTTCTCGATCGGGCTTGTTCAAGCAAATCCGACCAAGCAGGCGCACCTCCCAATAAGATCGTTTTGAATTTTGCCAACCAATCCGCATGAACCATTAATTGTTGAAGCTGGGTTGGAACGAGGGAGATGAAAAAATCTTGGGGATCAAATTGAGTGTCTAGCGTTTTCCAGGATTGGATGATGAATTTGCCATCGGTGAGGAACGATCGCATAAACTGCATCAATCCGCTGACATGATAGAGCGGCAAAACGCAGAGAGAATTAATTCGATCGACCTCGAAGTATTGGCGGAATCCTTGTACTGATGCACTGAGCGTTTCCCAAGTGTGCATGGCGAAACGGACTTTTCCTGAAGTTCCGCCTGTGGGGATCATGATTAGCGCTGATGCAATTGGTAAATTGATTGATTCTGCCTTAGCGACCGAAGCGGGATGAGAAGACAGTCCCCAAACCAAATCCGGTTTTACCAACTCTGCAACCTGTTTCCACTCAGACTCACCCCAATCGGGATTACACAGAAACAGATGACACGGAGCCGAACAAGCCGCAACAAATCCTGCCAAAAACTGAACCGGATCGCGATCGCATAACACGACATTCGGTTTCTCAAACTCCAATAATTCCCGATACCGCAGTTCAGCCAATTCCACTAACTTCTCAATCTCAGCAAAATCGAATGCTGCTAATCGACTTAAAGGCTGTTCCATAATTCCTCAAAGTCTTCACTGTTCAAGTCTTCAAACCAATGTGATGTGCCATATCCAACGGCTCGATCGCTCAATTCCGCTGCGAGTTGTAATCCCATTCGTCGCCCGATCGCAGTTTCAAACACAGTTGAGAACACGGTATCAATCGAGTGCTGCTGGCAAAATTCACGCAGTTTAGAGGGAAATCCAGCGATCGCAGGTTTAATCACAAAAATTCCCCGCCATCCTCGATCGTAACAATCTTGAAGTTGAGCCAGATTCGCAACTGATTCATCTAATGCGATCGCCGTTCGATACTGTTGGCTCAATTTCAGCATTGTTTCAAATCGATCAATTCCCATTGGCTGTTCGATAAATTCAATGTTGTAAGAGTCACAAAATTCTAACCATTGATGCGTTTCAGTTTCACTCAATCCCATATTGGCATCAAGTCTCACCGTTGCATTTTCTGGTAATTGATTCAGCAATGCTTTTAGTGTTGCAATTTCCATTTCAATCGGTGCTACTGCAATCTTCACTTTAAATGTTCGATAACCCTGTTCCCAAAGCGATTCCCAATCTTCGATCTTTCCCAGCAGCCCAGAAGAGTTCCGCCGTTCAAAGTCCCCCACAAGTGGGGGATTTAGGGGGCTTCCCCAAGCCGTCTCAAATCCAAATTGACAAGCAGGCAAAGAAATTCCCCGAATCCAATCAAGATCGATCGATTCCGGAGCAGTTCGACAAAGCGCGATCGCATCCTCGATCGATTCCGATCCAAACCATTCCAGCGGCGAAATTTCTCCAAATCCAACCCGTCCCGATTCATCTTCCAATCGAATTAGAATCCCTTCTCGTACCGCCCAAACTCCATGATGCGTCTTGAGCGGTTGCCGAAATCTCCGATGATAAAGACGATACTCAAATCGAAACTTTGTCACGGCAAGAGAAATCCTAATCCAAACAGCAACCCGTACCAGAAGTGCAACTTCACCGCAATTAATCGACAACGTAAAAGTTTATGCGGCTGATCATACTGCGATCCGATCGTCTGACAAAGTTGTTTTGCTACTGGAAGACTCAAAAGTGATAACAGTGTCCAAACCGGAAACACTTTCAAAATCACAAACAGAATTGTCAACGCATAAAAACTACCACAAATCCAAGGAAGCAACTCCGCCGATCGCTTTGATCCAAGTCTTACTACCGGGGACTTTTTCCCGATCGCTGCATCATCTTTCACTTGATTAAAATGCGAACAAAACAGGACTAAACTCGTGGCAATTCCAATCCCGATCGAGGCTAGAAAATTCACATTCGACCAAGCCTGAGTTTGACTGTAATAAGCGGCTCCAAACGCCAAAGGTCCAAATGCCACAAAACAAAGCGGTTCACCTAATCCTTTGTAGCTCAATCGGAATGGAGGGCCTTGATAGACATACCCGATCGCACAACACGCCAAAATCAGCCCAATTACCGTAAAATCTCGTTGCCAAAGCGCGATCGACAAAATCCCCGCCAATCCAGACAACAGAAAGAAATTCGCAATCCAAAACACCAGCGACTTATTTCCGGTAATATTCACCACCGAATTCGCCTTATTCACATCGACTCCCGTTTCCGAGTCGAACACATCATTGCTCAGATTTTCCCAAGCCAAAATCAAGATCGCAGACACCAGGAACGTGAAGAAAATCACTGGATTCAGCGATCGAGTTTCAAAAAATGCTACCGCAGACCCAACCCAAATCGGCATCACAGCCACGCTATACATGGGCGGTTTAATTGCGGCATACCACAATTTCTTCTTAGAAAGCTCAACCGATCGCGGGGTCATCCAACTCGCTCCTAACAACTGAAACACTGACAATCATTCAGGTTTCAGTGTCTCATCCGAGTTTGAGCAACAGGGCGATCGGTTATAGAAACGTTACAGATTCTGAACTATTGATAATTCACAATCCGCGCAAACCCTTTCGGATCAAGACTTGCACCCCCCACTAATGCACCATCAATCTCTGATTGCGCCATAATTTCATCCACATTCTCAGGCTTCACTGAGCCACCATATTGAATCGTGACATTCGGATTCGTTAACTTGCTGCGAATCAAACCGATCACCCGATTCGCTTCGATCGCTTCACAAGTATCCCCCGTCCCGATCGCCCAAATCGGCTCATAAGCAATCACTAAATTGTCTTGGTCAACCCCTGCTAACCCTTTTTCTAATTGCTCAAAAATGACGGCTTCCGTTTCTCCAGCATCCCGCTGCTGTTTGCTTTCACCCACACAGAGAATCGGTTTCAATCCCGCTTTCTGAGCCGCTTTTAGTCGTAAATTCACCGTTTCATCGGTCTCACCAAAAAACTGGCGACGCTCACTATGACCGATCACCACATAGCGCACACTTAACTCCAACAGCATCGGTGCAGCAATCTCGCCCGTAAACGCCCCTGACTCTGCCCAATGAACATTTTGCGCCCCGACTTGAATCCGGCTCCCGTGCAAATTCTTTGACAACACTGCCAAATCAGTAAACGGCACACACAACAACACTTCTCGATCGTCGGGTGTGTCCTCTAACAAAGGCTTAAATCCCTGCAAAAACTCTAAAGTCTCTGCCTGAGTTTTAAACATTTTCCAATTGCCAGCAATGATAATTTTTCGCACGATCTCAGCTTCAAACGGTTAAATTGCATTCTCCAGTCTACGGCTTCGCGGGGACAGTTTCGCGAGTGCAACGATCGGGAGCAAGTCATTTTTGCCCCCGCTTCTCGTGACTCTAGAGCGCCAATGCCTTCGGACGAATCCGAATCTGCCAACCTGAATCCACCGTTGGAGTCGCTGCACCTGTGGTAATCTCAGTCCCATCCACTAACCAAATTGCATTCCCACCCGTGACCTGATTGCGCCAAATCAAATCGGTTTTGCCATCAAAGTTAGTGTCTTTTGCTGCAACAATCTGCCAATTGACATCCGCAACCGTCGCAGTCAGAGCGCCCGCCGTAACCTCTGTGCCATCAAGCAACCAGATCGCATTGTCACCCGATACGCGATTCCGCCAGATCAAATCGGCTTTACCATCGCCATTGAAATCGCCAACTTCAGCAATTTGCCAATTCGCATCCGGTGAAGATGCGAGTAACCCTCCACCCGCAACCGTTGCACCATCCATCAGCCAAATGACATTCTGCCCGGAAGTGCGGTGTCGCCAAATAATGTCGGCTTTACCGTCTCCGCTCGTATCGCGTGCGGCAATGAATTCCCAGTTTAAATCTGCGATCGGAGCCAATGCTCGTCCTTCACTCACTGCCGATCCATTCATCAACCAAACCACCGAACTGCCAGAGTTAGAATTGCGCCAAGCCACATCCGATTTACCGTCATTATTAAAGTCGGCAAAATCAGCCACTTGCCAATCGGTTGAGACCACACCGAGCGATCGACCATCGATCACGCTGAATCCGTTCATCAACCAAACCACGTTATCGCCCGATACCCGATTGCGCCAGAAGATATCAGCCGTTCCGTCATTGTTGAAATCGCGTGATCCAATGACTTGCCAGTTCGGATCTGCCACCCCTGCGATCGTTTGAGCGTTTAGGACGTTCTTCCCATCCATCAACCAGATCGCGTTATCTCCAGTGACGGAGTTGCGCCAGAGCAGATCCGTTTTGCCATCGGCATCAAAGTCGCGCGTCGAAACGATTTCCCAATTCGGCCCAGTCGATCCGGGAGCGCTCCCATCAACAACACTCGTCCCATTGACTAACCAGATCGCGGTTTCCGTCGAGGTCACATTCCGCCAGGGAATATCAACGCTGCGATCGCCATTGAAATCAGGAACCGCAGAACTGTTGTCGCTGCGCCGAGTCAGCAAGACTGTTTTGGTGGAATCTTGAGGACTGCGATCGGCTCCAGTCGGCGTTCCGATCGAGATCTGGAGTGTTTTATCGGCTGCGGTCGGGGAGTTATCCAATCCGGTGAGCGTCACACTGCCTGTCGTTTGTCCCGCTGCGATCGTGATGAAGTCTGGAACGTTATAATCTGTCCCGCGTGCCGCAGAGCCACTGAAGAGCAGCGGAATTCTTACGTCTTGAGTCGTGGGAGCATCAAGGCTAGCGGTCACATCAAACGTTCCGTTCGGTTTGATCACTCGCGAGGTTGACGGGAATTCAACCAGTGGTCTGTACGCTCCATCGAAGGTATTGATTTGCAGGTTGTTGAGTTCGTGGGTGTTGGTAAAGAATCCAGTCGATGCCGCAAATCCGAATTTGAATGTACTGGGTAAAGCTCCGTTGATGGGGGTGACATTGACATCTGAAATCACGCGCTCATTGGCAGTGAGCGTTCCATCGCCGTTGAGGTCGAAAGACACTGAGAGTAAGCCTGTGTTCGAGAGATCAACCCCCACCCGTCGCCGCGCTCCTGCACGAGTGGTACTGGTTGAGTCGATCGTGCCACCGGTCAAAGTTCCAGTAGTGGTGATGAATGGATAGTTGGGGCGACCGCCACGACCGCGAACGGTGATCGATTGAGGAGCGCGAGCCTCTGGCGCAATTCCACCTGCGCCGTAGCGATTCACTGCAAAGTTCCCAAATTCATCGAATCCGATTCCCAGATAACCCCCCACGATTCCTTCTCCTCCAGTCGTGGAATCGGAGGAATATCCCAAGCTGCCTCCAACGGCTCCTGCTCTAGTCGGATTGGCGCTGCCGTCGATCAGGAAGAAGCTAATTCCGTCTGCACCAGGAGTCGTGACGTTTCCGTTTGAATCGACGATCTTGCCACCGTAGGAATAGAGGTCAAATTGGACAGAAAGCCCCGATGAAGAGTTCAGCGGCTTGTCGTAGATCACAAAGGAGCCTTGACCTTGGGTGTTGTTCGTCAGACGGAGCGCACCGTTTCCTGCGGTATCTGTACCACCCCCAGGCAGTCCACCGCGTGAAGCAGAACTCGTACTTCGAGCGGTCAAAATAGGAGGAAGTGCAGTGTCTTGACTAGTGCCAAAAATCCAGTTGAATTGATCAACTTCTGCGTTTCTAAAAGATTCAGTTAAGATTCGATCTTGTACCATGATTTTCCCGAAGCCGATAATTTCGTACCCTATCTAATTACCATCGATAGGGATTTTTCTCTAGTGGGTTCCGTAACTTCCACGTTGAATTTTCAAACAATTCATGCGGTTACGGGTATCGCTTCATACCAGCTTCATACACTTGAATTTTTTCTAAATTTGATGAGATAAGGTCGCACTGAGTGCGGTAAAGCAACCGCTTTATAAGACTTGAAAGTTCTTCTAGGAAAATCTATGTATAAAATAATCTAGTTCTGATGATACTGAGTTAAAACAAGCAGCATTAACCAAATATTAAACTTCCAGGATTTATGATGACTTTGGTTGCTGAAGAAACGAAGAGCTTACTACTTCATAAATCGTTAAAGAAGCGGCGTTTTTGACATCATTAAAAATTGTTTATCCATCGATCGCCATTGCCATTTTGACGGCTTCCATGCTGACCGTTTGATAAATCAATTTCAACGTTTCCATTGCGGCTTGATTCGCAGGCGGTTCGACTTTGATTGGAATCGTTCCTAAAACATCCAGAACCGTTTCT
>JADEXW010000919.1 GCA_015206935.1 Pseudanabaenaceae cyanobacterium LEGE 13415
CTCTATATGTATGCTCTTTTCCACCAATAGAACATTCACCAACAAATTTTCGAGGAAATTCTCCTACTTCTGGCGGAGGAACTAGATACACTTTTCCACAACATTCATAATAGGAGCAGGTGGCACTTCTGCCATAAATCTCATAGCTACTATCTGAAATTTGGCGCAAAAATCTACTTCTACCAATGTATTCATCTCCCTGCGCCAACTTCTTGCGGTTCAAAAAGATAGATATGTATCTTCCATTCTTAATAACCGCAAGTATGGAAGTTGTAAGAAATATAACTGGAATATAAGAAGTTTGAAAGCCTAAAAGAGGGAAAAACCCAGTTAAATCGCAAAATAGAGGAACTGCAAATGAAAGCGCAGCATATCCGATAGTTGCGATTGCTCTTCTCTTAATTTGATTTAGCTCATACACTTCTCCTCTAAGATCAAAATCTTCACTGAACTTGATTCTCCTCAGAGCATTCTCTTTTGAGGGATCAGTTGTTTCAGAAGCATAGATATGATTAATGATATTTTGATCGCGACCGTAATTATTGTGCTGCTGTTCCATACTCAAAAGAGAGCAATTTTAGTATTTTATTGAAATTGGTTAATGATATTTTAACTACGACCATAGCTATTGTTAACTCGCCAAATCCTCACGATCGAAATACCACCGAACTACAGTTGCTTTGATGTCTCTAGCCGGATCTTCCATCCCTGCTGTTATAACTTTGAGTTTGTTGCTGTACACATCCACGAATTCAAAACTACAAAATCCATAACCAGTGCCAGAGCAAGAATGAATCTCTTGATAGCCTTGCTCCCAAAACACAGAACCGTTTCCAGTTTGAATATTGGCATCGTTGATATAACTCCAGTGTTTTGTAAGAGGCTGCCAACCTGCCTCAATCAACCTTTTTCTAGCTTCACCGTAAGATAATCCATGAATATTCGGAACAGAAACACTATCTAAACCAGAAGTGTTTATAATCACAGTCCCAGGCTGATTAATAATGTTTTGGTCGCGACCGTAATTGCTGTTCTGTTGTTCCATACTCAAGAACCACCAATCTTGATATTTCCTTGAGGCTGATTAATGATGTTTTGGTCACGACCGTAGTTATTATTTTGCTGTTTCAGTGCTGTCTGAGTTTGGTTCTGATAGTTAATAATTTGCTGTGCCATTTGACGTATTTCGGAAGCAAACGCACTATCTTTCTGCATTTCAACGTCTAGATGCTCAATGACTTTCTCTAGAGATGCTAAATTCTTCTGCTCAACTTCAGTCAAAGCAGCTTCAGCTTGAGCATTATCTTTAAATCTTGTCTGAATTTTTGTACGTAGGCGGTTTGACAGATCAATTACCCCGCCAACAGATTTCTTTGCTACTTCACCCGCTCCAGCTTTAATGATTTCATTGAAGGCAAGTTCAGCAATTGTACTAGCAGCTAATGCAGTCAGGGACACTTCATATTCTCCAAAGTCTACTCTTCTTATATACTCTAGCAATCTATTCGATTTCGGATTTCTAACAACTAATAGAAAAAGTGATGCTTCCACCGAAAGATTAGCAATACTGCCACCGTCAATAACGTAAGCAGGCTAACTAATATTTCTTCCGATTAGAACCTCCCAATCGGGATAATAC
>JADEXW010000239.1 GCA_015206935.1 Pseudanabaenaceae cyanobacterium LEGE 13415
ATCCTGTTCTAATCTCGTTTCTAATGTTAAATTTGTCGTCGCTCGAACCCGAATCGATGCCAACAGTGAGACAAACGCTTGGAATGACCGGCTGATTAATCCGATCGATGCCTGTCCAAATTAATGCGATCGAAATCGCGATCGCGATCACTCCAAGTCCCATTTGCGCCACTTCCCAAGCGAGAGTCCGCTCTGAGACTTGTCCCTGTATCTGATTACTTAGTTTCTGCAATCCCCACCAAGCGTCTCTTGCAAAGATGAGGGAGCAGCCAAAAGCTAAGACCAAGAGACCGATTAACAAGAGTTGCATACGCCAGGAATGAGGAATGCTCTCATTTTGGCATTAGATCTGGGGCTGATGATGTTCGTGCCAGTGTTGAGCAATATCAATCCGACGACAGAGCCAAACGCGATCGTGTCCCTGCACATAATCTAAAAATCGCGCCAAGGAAGCGGCTCTTCCCGGTCTTCCAACCAAGCGACAGTGTAATCCGATGCTCATCATTTTCGGAGCCGTTTCGCCTTCTTCGTACAAGACATCAAACGCATCTTGTAAATAAGCAAAAAATTGATCGCCCGAATTAAATCCTTGGCTCGTCGAGAACCGCATATCATTGTTATCCAAGGTGTAAGGAATCACTAAATGCGGCTTGCCATTTCCGTTCACCCAATATGGCAAATCATCGGCATAGCTATCTGAATCGTAGAGAAAGCCTCCTTCTTCGATTACGAGTTTCTGAGTATGGGGACTGTTACGCCCGGTATACCAGCCCAGAGGACGACTTCCAGTCACACGGGTATGAATCTCGATCGCTGTCTTCAAATGTTCCCGTTCAGCTTCTTCAGAAAAATCCTTATAGTCAATCCAGCGATATCCATGACTGGCAATTTCCCAATCTGCTTCTTTCATCGCTGCCACAACGTCTGGATTTCGCTCCAATGCCATCGCTACCCCATACACTGTTACGGGAATTCCTCGCGAAGTGAACATCCGATGCAAGCGCCAAAATCCTGCCCGACTGCCGTATTCGTAGCAGGATTCCATATTCATATGCCGTAATCCAACAAACGGCGCGGCTCCAGGAATTTCAGATAAAAAAGCTTCCGAAGCGGGATCACCGTGAAGAATACAGTTTTCGCCGCCTTCCTCGTAGTTGATGACGAACTGAACTGCGATTCTGGCTTGATCTTTCCATTGGGGGTGCGGTGGGTTTTGTCCATAACCCGCCATATCTCTAGGATATGCAGACATCAGCGTGACCGATTAGAGTTGCTGATTGAGAAATATAACAAGATCTCGAACCGTATGCAGCAAACTCAGATCTAAACGATCGCGAATTTCGACTCCAAAGCGATCGTGAAAATCATCACACAAGTCCCATTCCCAATCGAACCAACACACCAATGGAAGCTGCAAATCTTCGGTCAAGCGATCCATCGGAGTAACTTTGGCAAATGGTAAACCGGAATAGATTTCCATTTGCTGATAGACAAAAGCGGAAACTTCTTGAGAAACGGACATCGGTTGCCAAAAAGAACGATACCAATCCTCCAGACTGCGTTCAGGACGCGCTCTCCAACCTTGATGAATGCGTCGTCGCATACCCAGGTCAGGACTGAGATCAGCGTATGTTCTAATGTTTAGCACTGCGTTATTAAGTTCGCGCCACATGCTCCCTTCTGCCCGGTTGCGATCGAATCAGTCTCAGTATTCCCACTCAGAAGACGGGGGAGACAGTTGATCGCAAAAGTTCTCTAGGCTGTGGGAATTTCGCTGCGGTTGAAGCGGTTAAAGCCCCCCAGCCCCCAAGTTTGGGGGAGCAAGAGTCTTGAGCAAGCAGAATTGGGGGTTTGGGGGCGACTTCGAGGATGTCCTAATCTAAAGTTCTACGGCTATAAATTGTGACTATCCTGCTCTCAATCCCGTAATTAGATTCCGAACAGAAGCATAAATCTTAGTCCGCATTTTCATCCCTTGTTGATGGCTGAGATACCGTTCTCCAAGCGCGATCGCACAAAGCACCTCAACCACACTCAAAATTGCTCCCACTGCCTGGAAAAAGTGCAGGTTCAGCGCAATGCCAACCGTCACGAGAATGTAAGCGGTTGCAACTTGGGCATGGCTCCATCCAGACTGTTGCAGCCTTTGATAAAGATGTGTCCGATGTGGCTTAAAGATATTTTCCTTGCGAATTACACGACGGATTAAGGTGTAAATCGCATCCGCAATCAGAGGTAAAGTAATGGCTAACGATGACCAAGCTTGTACCATATCTTCAGATTGATGCAGAAGCGCGATCGCAATCATGGCTCCTAAAACTGTGCTACCCACATCGCCCATAAAAATCTTTGCAGGCGACCAATTCCACCAAAGAAATCCCAGCAGCGCAACCACTAACAATAAAAGGAGCGGCTGATCGATCTCGACGGCTAAATAAGCAAGTTGTACCGCAGACACACCCGCCACTAAGCCATCAAGTCCATCCATGAAATTGTAGAAATTGATAATCGCAGTCATTCCAATCGCAGTGAGAACAATGGCGATCGCAATTCCAATCGTTCCAAACTGAGTCAACCAGGGCTGAGGAAACGCGCCATAAACTGCGATCGCAATTCCAGCGGCACTCAGTTGCACGAGATAGCGAATTCGAGCGGGAACATCACCGCGATCGTCGAAAACACCAACAATCACGAGTGGGATCAACGCTGCCCAAGTCAGGAGAACATCACGAGAGCCGACAGACTGCAAATTTAAGAGCGCGATCGCAATACTGGTAACTGCAAATGCGATCACGAAACCAAGACCTCCACCACGTGGAGTCGGGTGCGTATGAGAACTACGATCGTTTGGAATGTCTAATAGAAAGCGGCTGAGATACTGCTTGATTGCGGCAACCAGCAGAAAACTCAAAGAACCACTCGCCAGTAAAAAACTGAGGGAGATATTCATAGGTGAAAGAAATTCATCTCTAGCCTTTGGGGACAGAGCTTCTAGAACTACTGTTACTTCAACAAGTCAATGAGTGTCTTGGAACCATCTCGCAGTATTTTCCAGACCTTGCAGGAGGGTAAAGGGGGGATGCCAATTGAGTGTTCGGCAAATCCGAGAACTATCAACTGTCAATGAACCAAATAGTCGATCGACGGTTGCCGTTTTACCCAAGATCCGGGCGAGGATAGTTAGTAATACGGGAGAAATTGGCAGTAACCGGACAGGTTTGTTCAGAGATTTCGCGATATTTTTCACGAGTTCTGCGGTTGAAAGATCCGTGTTATCGCTGATGAGAAACGTATGCCCAGCGGCGTTTGGATGAATTGCACATTGAGCGATCGCATCTACCAAATTGCCGACATACACTAAGCTACGTCGATTATTCACAGAGCCGAGCGGCAGTGGAATTCCTTTGTTCACAAGCTTCATTAAGTTGAGAAAGTTCGCTCGCACTTCTGCACCATAAACCAGCGGCGGACGCAAAATCACGACTTCTAAATCTTCAATCTGTTTTAATGCACATTCCGCTTCCCATTTACTGATGCCATATGGATCAACGGGTTGAGGTTCACTTTGCTCGGTATACGGTGTGGATTGTCCATCGCCATTAACTTTAATCGAACTGAGATAGACAAAGCGTTTTACGCCTGCGGATCGAGCCGCGATCGCTAAATTCCTAGTTGCCTCTGTGTTGATTGCTCTAAATTCACTCAAGGGGTCAGCCGCTGCATCTTTCATCTGATGCACTCGTGCAGCGAGGTGAATCACAACATCAATTTTAGACAAAATTGGATGCGTGTAGAGATCAGCAAGAGAGGACACTAAGATTGGTTTCACCGAAGCAGGTAACACTGCATCAGAACGACGAACAACCCCATACACGGTCTGTTCTGATGATGCTAAACGCTGACACAGGGCTAAACCGACAAAGCCAGTTGCACCAGTAATAAGATAGTTCATGCAGGACGCGCCACAAGTTGAAAGACTTTGACAAAATACTTTGATAGAACTTTCGTCATGTTCGTTTGAATGCCATTTTCCAAGCATCCTCGAACAATCTCACGGTTAAGAATCCAATTGCTGGATAGGTTTGCAGTACTCGCGCCACCTGTGCGCATCTTGACGAGGACTTGCGGAATGTAGTGATAGCTGAGTTTATGAATCGCTAGAAAACGGATCAATAGCTCATAGTCGGCTGCAATTTTATAGTCCGTTTTGAAATCACCATACTTCTCAAATGCCGATCGCTTCACGACAAAGGTTGGGTGGGCAGGCATCCAACCATAAGCAAATTTCCCTGGATGGAAGTTCGCTGAACTGTAATAGCGCACGATCTTCTCAGGATCATCATGCTTCACATAGACTAAATCTGCAAACACTGAATCGACTTGATGCTGTTTGAATGGTTCAACTATCGTCGAAATCACCTGCGAATCAATGTAAAAATCGTCCGCATTCAAAATCGCAATCACGTCGCCTGTCGCGAGTTTAATCCCTTTATTCATGCCGTCATACATGCCGCGATCGGGTTCTGAGACAAACTGAGCAATTCGATCACCATACGATCGCACAATTTCCGCCGTATTGTCCTTCGATGCGCCATCAATGATGATGTGTTCAATATTTGGATAGTCTTGCGATAGCACAGATTCGATCGTGTCTCGAATCGTTGCTGCCGCATTGTAGGTGACAGTAATAATAGAAACTTTCATGTGTTTAACAGTGTAGAGAAGCTTTGATCTTTGATAGTGCGAGGTTTCACTGCAACCGCAGGATTGCCAGCATAGATCGTCCAGGGGTCAAGATTCCGAACCGCAACACTGCCTAAACTCAGAACCGCTCCCTCACCGATTTCGACACCAGGCGCGATCGTCGATCGTGCGGCTAACCAACTCCCTGATCTCACTGTAATGGGAGCCACTCGCAAATCAAATGTGGGTACAGTCCAATCATGATTTCCGGTGCAAAAATAAACGGATTGAGACACACAGATATGGTCTTCGAGAACAACCGGAGCTAAATTATCAATCCAGGAATTTTCACCAATCCAGCAATAATTTCCGATCGTCAATCGCCAGGGGAACTTAATTTGTACCCCTGGTTTGATGTTGACTCCCTGTCCGATCGAAGCGCCAAAAGCTCGCAGTATCCAGACTTTCAGACTGGAGATTGGAAGTAAACGACTTTTGACGATCGCAGCTCCCACAAAGAACCAAAGCCATTGTCTCCAAGTCGGTGCGCCAGGAGAATAATCTTGAATAGTGTATTGATCCAGGTGAATGAAGGTCACAATCTTTTCTCAGAGCGAAGATTTAAATTTGACAGTTTCTTGCCACCAAGCCTGGGTGGTATCGATGTTGTAGGTTCTAGGTCGGTCGTGTCCTGCCCAATCCCACAGCACAACTCCATTCGCACCTCGATCTCGAACGGTTTCTAGCTGCGTTCGCCAAAAGTCGCCATCAATAAACTGGTTGCGAAGCTGGCGATTACTACCGTGATATCGACACCACAGATAGGGATAGACAGGCTTCCCGAACTGTTGCGCCTCTTCAATGCTTGCGTTGGCATACTTCACCCATCCAGGAACCCGATCATAAAAGGTATATAGAGAGGGGGCGAGAAAATCAGAAGCATCTGCGATCGGCTTGAGAAATTGATTCATCCTACGCCAAAATTTCATGGCTGCTGGATGACCATTCACCGGGGTCCAATAGTCTCGAATCGGCGGTAGCGAGTACACACCTAACTTCAGCGATGGAGCTGCTTCTCGCATCCATTCAATGATGCTGAGATACTTATCAATGTTTTCGCGAAGTTTCGCTTCAGGTGCTGCACCCAGCTTCACTGCCCAATGTTCGATGTCGATCGTAAAGTACTCATATTTTTTCGCCGCAGATCTGGCAACGTTCTGAGTCGCTTCTTTGTCGGGAGTTTCGCGGACTTTTGGTGTTTTGAAAAATCCGCGATCGTCCAATCCCATCGGCACGAGTCCGATCTTAGGTTTTTGGTAGGCAATGAGCGAATCGAACATGATAAAAGATTCAGCGCGTTTAACCGGACGCGATTCCACTTTCTGACAAGCAGTGGGTAGCAGCAGACTTCCTCCCATCAGGGTGAGAAACTGCCGACGGTTCCAATTCATAGACATCTGAAGAGGCTCCTAGATTTGGACGGGCTTTTGATTGAACGAATTGCACCCTCATAGACAAAGCTATCTTCTTAGCTTTAATTCAGGGTTTATTTCTGTTATCAGGATTCGCTTAGGGTTTGCACCAAGTTGATTTTGCTTGGATGCAAAGCTGTTGAACTAAGAGATCTGCAACTGCTTGATTGCCTGTCTCGCTGAGATGAATTTCATCTGCAAAATACTCCGATTTTTGTTCAACTGGAATCGATGACCAAGCTTGATGCACATCGACTACAGGGATCTTGAGTTGTTTTAGCAGTGCAAAAAATTCGGCTTTGTACAAGGGTGGCTGTGGAGTCGGAAGCACTTCGTTTTGATAAGGGGTGTATAGCACGATGATAGGAATGTTCTTTGTTTCAGGCGTGGTTCTCAACGATCGCACTTCATTGCTAAAACTCTGACGGTTTCGTGCAAACCAGGCAGCTTTATCTTCAGGCGATCGCGCTTCAGCATAAGCAGGCGGAATCAGCGCTCGGCGAACCAATCGTCGAGAAAGGTAGCGTGACCAAAGTTCCCCGATCGCTGACCAAGGGCGCTGATTGGGAAAGCTGGGATCTCTTCCAACAACGTTTCCAGTACTGGTTCGCTGAATCAGATCACTGCTCCCGATTTGAAAAATAATCACATCACTTTGAAACGCGCCAAATTCCCGCAGATAGCCGATTCGATTTTCGATTCCCCAGGAGCCAGCAGACGCATTCAGCACTTCGATCGATTCACCGAGTCGATCGCGGAATCGTTCAGTCACCGTGTCCGCTTGATCGGTCTGTACTCCTCCGTTGAGTACTGAATCCCCGATCATCAAGATTCGTCGAGTGTTCGGAGGTTTGAGGGCTGAAATCGGAGGATTGCGCTGAGAATATTGATTAATCTCGATGTATTTGCCAAATCGAAACAGCTTCTGATTCGGCTGAAATCGATAGCCTGTCTTGTCATCTGCTTGGGAGAGGGGTGGATTCCCAAATCCAAAAATCAGGCGCAATCCAAGTTCAAGCACCACGATGCTCAATCCAAGTCCAAGCAGCGCGATCGCGAAAGATTTGAGTTTCATGAAATAAAATTAGCGCAACTTTATCGAAATCGATCGCGCAAACTGGCTCCCGTTCGTCCCGTCATTAACCAAATCATCGATCGCCCAACATCCCGTAGAATTCGCAGCTTCGATTCTTGGCGATGCACTCCAGAGACTTCTAGCGGCGTAAAGGTGATCCCTTGACTCCCAAACACGACGGTCGCGATCGCTTCAGCACGCGGCATGTGATAGTCCGAAGTCACCACATAAACATGCTGAATTCCCATGCGCTTGAAGTCAGGAATAACGCTAGTGAAGTTGGTGACGGTGTCAGTCGCACGCTGGTCAAAATGCACGCGAGATTCGGAAATGCCTGCGGTCTGGAAAATGTGTTCGGCGAAGGGGGAACCCGTCGAGACCCAGATTTTCATCGAAGGATAGCGATGGGCACGCTGTACGGTGAAGTCTTCCCGATCGGAACTCCCGCCCAAAATCAAAATCAGTTC
>JADEXW010000920.1 GCA_015206935.1 Pseudanabaenaceae cyanobacterium LEGE 13415
AACATCGCTTGATGCACTCGTTCACCGCGCTCATAGGTACGAATGAACAATGAACCAAACATATTTCCAACAATGATTCTTTGGCGTTTCGGATTGCCCATTAAATTTCTCGATCGAGCCGCTTTTTGCATCGAATGAAATTCATCACTTAACACAGAAATATACCGATACATCGAGGAAAGAATCGCGACCAGCAACGGTGGCATTTTCAAAGCTGCCAACGCATGAAGCAATGCAGGAATCGACGTTGTTAGGACTAAAGTATTCAGAATGAGTAACGATAAAAATGCTTTAAGAGCAACACTACCAAGAACGGTTAAACCCTCAGTAGTAACTTGTATCCAGCCCCATTGAAATAAAACATGCCCACCTCCTCGAAATAACGTACCAAGAATAACGACACCAATAAAAACAAATTCAACAGCAACCCGCTTTAGAAGGACGGATAATTGAACGCGACTAGCCAGAATAATCAGCGCGATCGCAGTTCCATAAATTGCCCAAGTCCACCACCGACCGTTCGGCGTTAATGCGATCGCAAAAACCAGTAACAACGCACATAAAACCCTCGATCGAGGGGTTAACCGATGCCAAGTCGTTTTCTTTTCCTCAGCCTCAGCAAGATGAAGTGCGCCAATGTGCAACAGAATCATCAGTATTAGGTGAATAATTTTAGTAATGATAATCTGGGGAGAAGCCCCCTAAATCCCCCATGAGTGGGGGACTTTGAAGCTCAAATATCAATAGAGCAGAAGGAAAGTTTAGAGCATTGAATTTCAAGAAATTATCAACGAAATCTAAATTTACTTCTCCTACTCAAAGTCTCCCAGAATTGGGGGATTTAGGGGGCACTAGCCGCCCCCACCGAAGCTATTCATCAATATGATGCTGCTCACGATTTTTTACCAGCACCTTTCCAGCACCCCAAGCTAAACCGAAGGTGACTAATGTTCCAATCAATCCTGCTGCTGGAGTTGCAATCTGCTGAGGAACACCCCGCAACTGATACTCCTCAAACACTTGATAGAACGGTAACTTGTGTGCGATCGGTTCTTCTGCTGCTTTCTTCTCAAAGCCATGATCTTGAGCGGCTCGATCGAGTCCGTCTGGGTTCTGACTTGCAAATGGAGATAAAAACACTGCAACTAACAATGCAATCCCTAGCCCAGAAATTACAAAGGCACGATTTCGAGTTTGTTGTACTTGCGTCATGATCAACCATCCTTAGTGCGAAGAGTACGATCGAGGAAGTTCTGTAACAGCGGGTCGTAATGCTCGATACAGCATATCAGGGCGAGTTTTATAGATATAGCTCAATGCCACCACTGTAATCACCGCTTCACCAATCCCAATCATGACGTGCCAAGTTGCCATTGCACTCAGTGCTACTGCAAGCGGAACCGTTCCAGAAAATGCAAGCTCAACTGCACAAACCAACGAAGCAATCACGACACTCGTCCAAGCTGCAATCGCGGCTCCAGTAGCAATTCCTTTGAACGAATTTCTGTCGATCGCATTCCGAATGGTGCGATACAGATAGTAACCGCCAAACGTTCCGATCAAACCCATGTTAAAAACATTCGCTCCAAGCGCAGTCACGCCACCATCTTGGAATAGAAATGCTTGCACCA
>JADEXW010000921.1 GCA_015206935.1 Pseudanabaenaceae cyanobacterium LEGE 13415
AAATCTCGGATGTTGCGCTGAATCCAGTCACATTTGGGTCAGGAACAAACTTAAAGATGTTAGAGTACTTTGCGGCAGGCATCCCGGTCATTTCGACTCCTGCGGGAATTCGTGGACTGGGTGTGGAACACGGTAAACATTGTATCGTCGCAGAAGTGGAGCAATTTGGAGAGGCGATCAACAAACTACGATCGGAATCTCCAGAAGCACAGTTCGCGAGAGTTGAAGCTGCGAAAGATCTGGTTCAACAGACTTATGATTGGCGAGTGATTGCCGATCGATTTATCAACGCAGTGGCGGCTCTAGAGTAAATTTCATCTAACGAATTGATTGTGAAAAAAGCACTGATTACCGGACTGACTGGACAAGACGGATCGTATCTAGCAGAACTGTTGCTGGAGCAGGGCTACCATGTCTATGGATTGGTGCGGCGATCGAGTTCGGGAAATGTCGATCGGGTTCGGCATTTGTCCGGTACGGTTGAGATTTTGTCTGGTGATTTACTCGATCAATGTTCGCTGATGGATGCGATTTCGTATGCTCAACCCGACGAAATCTATAATCTTGCCTCTCAAAGTTATGTGCCACTGTCTTGGACACAGCCTGCGTTAACGGCAGAATATACGGCTTTGGGCGTTTCGCGATTGTTGGAATCGATTCGACGCTGTAAATCCGATGCGCGATTTTATCAAGCTTCGAGTAGTGAAGTATTTGGGCAGCCAGATGAATCGCCGCAGACTGAGCGAACTGCGTTCCGACCTCGAAATCCTTATGGGGTGGCGAAGGCGTATGCTCACTGGATGACGATTAATTATCGCCAACAGTATGGGTTGTATAGCTGTTGCGGTGTGACTTATACGCATGAATCGCCGCGTCGTGGAACTGAATTTGTGTTTCGTAAGATTACTCGCGGTGCAGCGATGATCAAGATGGGACTTGCAAAAGAATTGAAGCTTGGAAATTTGGATGCAAAACGCGATTGGTGTTATGCCAAAGATGCAGTCCGGGCGATGTGGATGATGTTGCAGCAAGAAACCCCGGATGATTACATTATTGCGAGTGGTGAGACGCATTCGGTTCGCGAATTAGTTCAGGCAGCGTTTGATTGTGTGGGTTTGAATTGGGAAGAATTTGTTTCGGTTGATTCGAGCTTTTATCGACCGGATGAAGAAGTGCAGCTTGTTGGATCGATCGATAAAATTCGTCGTCAATTGAGTTGGGAACCAGAGTATTCTTTCAAACAGTTAGTTGAATTAATGGTTGACCACGATTTGAAGGAATTGAGTCAATCATGAAAATCGCGATCGATGTCACTCCTTGGATGCCAAAACCAAGCGGCATCGGGCTTTATGTCTCGAATCTGATTCAAGGTTTAACGGCATTACGATCGACAGAATCATTCGATTTAGAGCTAATTTATCAGCCTGGATTAAAGAATTGGCTGAAAAGAAATCTATCCTTTCCAGATTATTTACAGCAATATTCCAATCTGCATTTATTTCCGTTCCCAGTAAGAGTTTCAAATCTATTTCTGGAAACTCCGTCGCTGTTTTCTCAACAGTTCGATCGCTTTTCTCAAAATGCTGATATTGTACATGGGACAAACTACACAGTTTTTCCAGTTCAGAAA
>JADEXW010000922.1 GCA_015206935.1 Pseudanabaenaceae cyanobacterium LEGE 13415
AATTTACTGCCTTAAGTTCGCTAGTTCTTGGGGTGAGGCGTTCAGTTTGATTCGCAGAAAGGTCAATTGCTCATCTGGATTGATGATGAAATACCAAGTCACATTTACTCCGAACATTGGCATTTGTACTCTTCCAGTGATTTGATAGTCCTGTTCTGTAACAATTCCAGCTTGCGGAAGTGCAGTTAAACCTGTTGCTTCTTGTTTGAGATAAGACGCGATCGCATCTCGTCCGGCAATCGGTTTTTCAAACGGAGGTTGCATTGCCCCGTCGATCGCAAAAAGTTCGCTGACAGCCTCAAAATCTCCAGCATTCAGCGTTTCAAAGTATTGCAAAATCGTAGGGTGAGAAATTCCGTCGATCGACAACATAGGCTTCTAGCAACTCTAGATTCACCTTACAGAACCAGATGCGATGATTTCTAGTGATCTCAGGATATATTTTCTTCTTACAAACTCGATTTACAATGATCCACGGGCACACAAGGAATTGAGTATCTAGCCTCGAATGGATCATAATTTCGGGTGAAATCTATCTTTATTCGATCGCTAAAATTTGCTTCTAGTTTCGCCTAAATTTCTATATCAACGTAATTCGCTGTGATTTGATAAAGAAACCACAGCGAACGCGGTTTAAACGTTATCAGAGACACCGATTAACGTTTCTTCAGTTGTGACGAATGCACTCTGGCGGAGTTGGTTATCTTTCACAACGGTAAGCCGATATTGGAACGATCGCTTAGTTCGATCTTTGAGCGAGATACGTAATGGAACAGGTGCGGTTGATGTTCCTGATAGTTCCAAACGTTCTTCACGGCGATAGCGATTGACCGGATCATCGTATTTCACATCAATGAACATCATTCTGAGTGAGCCAGGAGCAAACAATGGAATGAACTGGATGTCTAGTGCGCCTTCAAACGGATCATTCAGCGCGATCGCAGTTGTTTCAGTAGTAAATGGCTCGGATTCTTGCTTTGTACCATCTTTGAGATGATAGATGAAGCGATAGTTGTACGATCGAGCATTCGGATCATCTAATCGCAGCTTCCAAGTTTGAGCCGATAAAGCAGATGTGAACGTGAGTGTTTTAGTCTTGTTCCAACCTGTTGGACTTTGATAAGACAAGATAGCATCAATGGAATCAATCACACCCCAATCAATTCGATTCGGAACAACACGAGCTTCTAAGAATCCCAAATGTTCAAATGGATTGATTGCGAGCGTCCGATCGTCTGTGGGAATTGCAGGAATTTCATAGGAATAAGCGCGTCCTTCCCAGTCTGAACCTGGATCGAAATGATACTGAACACCATACTTATAAGAAGTATCAGCAGTTGAGTTCATGAATACCTCAAACTTTTGTTCAGTCGGTTGATCCGGTTCAAACACAAAATCAGCGTGTTTATGATCGATCGCATTGTTCGGATTGCCATAGTCGATCGCGACTTGAGCTGACTTTAAGCCGATACGTTCAAAGTCGATCGAGCCATCTAACTGAACAGTGAAGACTCGAAAAAATGGATCGTCTAAATCGACCTCCACAAAGTGTTTGCGCTTGTCTGCTAAGTCATTCAGCAACAATCCAATCAAACCTTGAGGCGCATAAGTTCGCTGTACTGCTT
>JADEXW010000240.1 GCA_015206935.1 Pseudanabaenaceae cyanobacterium LEGE 13415
GTGTTGCGATCGCGCTATTGCTCTTAGAAGTTGGACGCGCAGGACAACTGGCTGAACTTTTGAAAAGCTCAGTCCTGCGGTTTTTGGGAGATATATCGTACAGCCTGTTTTTGACACATACTCCTGTGATGGGCGTTGTGTTCTTCGTGGGACAGCGAATTTTAGGAGTATCTGCTATTTCAGATGCTGTTTGTTTAGTCGCAAGTATTGTTATCTGTTCAGCATTTGCGACGATCGTATGGATTAGTGTGGAAAAACCTGCGATCTCTTGGAGTCAGTCGATTAAACTGCCCACGATCGCAAAGGCTGTTTAGATTTACTATTGTTCGATCGGAGCTGCCATTGCTGCTTCTAAACTCAAAACATCCGTTGCAGAAATCCTGTGTCCGATCGTTGGTTTACGCTTGAGAATTTTTGCTGGAATCCCGATCGCAGTTTCGCCTGCACCAATATCCGATAGCACCACTGCATTCGCGCCAATGGAAGCATCATCGCCAATGTGAACGAGACCAAGAATTTTAGCACCTGCGCCAACGTTGACACGATTCCCTAAAATCGGGGCTTCTTCTAGGCGATCGAGATAGCGATTTCCTAATGTGCAACCTTGACGAATGACGCAATCATCCCCAATCACACAGTTTCCGTGAATCACGATCGCGCTTTGATGTTCAATAATCACTCTGCGCCCGACTTTAGCACTATAAGGCAATTCGATTCCGTAGGTATTGCGGACTTTACGGAACATCATGCGGTACAAAATGCTAAGGGGAGCGCGTAGAATGAGCGGTTGAATGCCCATGCGCCAGACCCCAAAGCGATACACTGCGATCGCTCTGAATCCAGGTTTTGTCCAGTCGCGTCCATGAGCGTGCCAATCTTCGACAATTTGCTGCCACAAGCTGAGGGAATCGGTTGTGTGGTTCACGGCTTTGAGTCCTTTGTCTATCACCAGTTGAGTTATTGCGCGATCGAAACGGCGGTGGGTTGCACTTCGGTTAAAACAGATTCAACGATCGTGGGCTGGGTCACTTCCAGGAACAGCGCTACGAGTTTTTGCGCTTCGGTAGCGGCATCGTGATATTGAACCACTCGCTCTGCTCCTGTCCGTCCCATCTGTTCAAGAACTTCAGAAGGCAGTGTGATTGCGCTCTTGATGGCTTCAGTGAGATCCGCGATCGAGCCTGATGGCACGAGCCAACCGCATTGATCGGGAATTACAAGTTCAGGAATGCCAGCAATGTAGGTGCTGATCACTGGACGATGAAGTGCAAGAGACTCCATCAGTGCAACCGGTAAGCCTTCTGCAAAACTTGGAAGCACTAAGGCACGAGCAGCGAGAATTTGTTTGCGAACTTCTTCGTTACTTGCCCAGCCTGTAATTTCGACGTGATTTTGCAAGTTTTCAGCGGCAATCATGGCTTCGAGTTGAGGACGGATTGCACCATCGCCAACGAAAACGAGCTTGATTGGAATTCCTGCGGCGGCGATCGGTTTGATTGCTTCAATTAAGAGCAATTGTCCTTTTGCTTCACAAAGTCGTCCGATACACACGATTCGGGGTTCTACGGGAATGGGAGTAGATTCGGTGAAAAAAGCTCGATCGACTCCGCAATGGATCACGTTGACTTTGTGCCATTGGGACTGTTCACACCAGCGATACAGTTGGCTTTTGCTAAAAGAGCTGACGGTTGCGACGAATGACGATCGCTCCACTTTTTCCACGATCGACAAAGATTGGATCGTGTCAAATTCTTCGGGCCCATGAATCGTAAAGCTGTAAGTGGGTCCACCTAGAGCCGTACACAGCATTGCGACTGTGGTGGAATTTGTCCCAAAGTGCGCGTGAATGTGCTGAACCCCGTCTTCTTTGAACCAATCATTCAGCACACAGGCTTCGGCTAAATAAATAAGATGGCGCAGTACTCCACGATCGGAGCGTCGTCCTAATTTCACCGCTAGTTTAAGCGCTTGAAACACCTGAGTTGGGCGCGTCAATACGGTTTTGATCAAGCTCTTTATCAGAGTCGCTACACCGCTTTCTAAAACCGTTCGGGTTAAAGCGAGTTCCTTTTGGTCTGCTTCATCGACTAACTCGGCTCGACACGATCGAATGGCGTACCGTCCAACCGCGAGACCACATTTTTCGATCGCATGGATTTCGCGACGAATAAAACTATGACTAACCTTCGGATATTGATTAATCAGATATGCGATTTTGGGCACATCTTTTTTCATAAGGGGCGTACTAATACTTAAGTAGGAATGCTGAAATCAGTATAAGAACTCCCTGACAATGGGCAAAACCTTTTTAGCAGTCTTGTCGATTCTTTCTCGGAATTTACTGAAATATAAAGGCTTCATGAAATTCAAAAACTGATCACGGAATATTACTGAACTACTTTGCAGTGATATTTCAGACGGGAAATAGAATGAAGTTTTTCGGCAAATGAGCGAATTTGTTACAATCTGCTCGATCGAGCGCCTGACCCATTCGGCATATAAAAACCTGTAGCCCTTACTACACAAAGCTCTTCATCTATCTGGAGGGAGAGAAACAATCTTAACAATTCTGGTAGTTATAGATTGTTTCAGTAAAGTGCAGCATCGGAGACAGTCACTTTTCAGACGACGCGCACTCAACTCACGGACTCGGTGGAGGATTGGCATGGCGACCGCCTTGAAAGCTGCGGTGATCGGAACAGGAGTCATTTCTAAAGAGCATCTGAGTTTTTTAGAGCGATCGCAAAACGCGAAATTAGTCGGAGTGTGCGATCTGTCAAAGATCTCGGCACGATATGCAGCAGAGAGATTTGGTGCTGAGACAGCTTACACGGACTATCGGCAGTTGTTAACTGAAACTCAACCGGATGTGGTTCATGTGCTGACACCGCCTCAAACGCATTCGTGGATTGCTAAAGATTGCTTAGAGTCAGGAGCGCATGTGATCTGTGAAAAGCCGATCGCGCCGACTTATGAAGAGTTCAAGCAGCTTTGGTCGATCGCTCAAGCTAATCAGCGTTACTTAATTGAGGATCAGAACTATCGATTTAATCAGCCGATTTTAGCGATCGAACAGTTGATTGCTCAAGGTCGCCTCGGTGAAGTGCAAGAAGTTGAGGTGCGAATCTCGCTTGCGGTGCGGAAAATGGCGGCGTTTGCCGATGAGAATTTGCCAAATCCCGTCCATAAACTGCCCGGAGGCGTGATTCACGATACGATTACGCACTTGGCTTACTTGGTGCTGCGATTTCTGCCTGTGGAGTTCGATCGAATTCGTGCGGATTGGAGTAATTACGGCGGCGGCGAACTGTTCAAATATGATGACCTAGATGCGTTGCTCATCAGTGGATCGAAGCACGCTCGAATTCGATTTAGTTCAACCACATTACCAGAATGTTTTGAAATCATTGTTCGTGGCTCGAAAGGCTACGCGCAGACCGATTTATTCCAGCCGTATCTTCGTGCCGTTCTTCCTCGAAAAGTTGGAAAACAACTATCGCCCCTTGCAAATCACTTCATTAATGGCGCAGAACTGATGCGCTGTAGTGTGCGGAACTTTAGCCGGAAAATCATGCAGCGAACCCCTTACGAAGGATTGCATGGATTACTCGATCGAACTTATACTGCCTTGCTCAAGGGTGATCCGCCTCCGATTTCTTACGAAGATATGGAACGCACAAGTCGATTGGTAGAAGCATTGTTGGCTGAGGAGAATCGGTTATGAAGCTATTAATCACAGGTGCATCCGGATTTTTAGGGCAATATGTAGTCGCGGAAGCACTCAGACGAGGACATCAAGTTCGTGCGATCGTGCGTCCAGTGACAAAGGTGGAGCAGTTTTCTTGGCACGATCATCCGAATTTAGATCTGGTTCGTTTGGATCTGCGGCGGAAAGATGGATTGATTGCAGCACTCGAAGACATTGATGCTGTGATTCATTTAGCTGCGGCAAAATCGGGCGACTTTTATACCCAGTTTGCGGGGACTGTATTAGCAACTGAGAATTTGCTCGATGCAATGAAAGCTGCAAATGTGCTGAGATTGATTGCGATTAGTACCTTTTCGGTTTATGACTTTTGGAATTTGCCGATCGACTCTGTGTTGAATGAAGATTCAGCGATCGAGAAAAATCCTCTAGAACGAGACGAATACGCTCAAACAAAGCTGCTCCAAGAACGCTTAGTCCGCGAATTTGAGCAGGAAAATCAAGCTCCCGTGACGATTCTTCGACCGGGTATGATTTATGGGCGCGATTACCTCTGGAATCCTTGTCTGGGCGCAGAATTGACCGATACGATATGGTTGCGAATTGGGGCAAGGGCACAGATGCCGATGAACTATGTCGAGAACTGTGCAGAAGCGATTCTACTGGCTGCTGAGAAAGAAAGCGCGATCGGGCAAACGATCAATCTTGTGGATGACAATTTGCCAACTCAGCGCGAATTTGCGAAAAAGCTATTTGCACGACAGAACGATTTTCCTCGAATGATTCCGCTCAATTGGACATTCATGCAGGGATTCACTTGGATTCTATGGTTGTATAACAAAAAAGTGCTGAAGGGACAGGCAAAGTTCCCCGGTATCTTTGTACCTGCAAAACTTCATGCTAGATTCAAGCCTTTGATTTATCAGAACGACCGAGCCAAAGAAATCTTGCAGTGGATTCCGCGGTATAGCTTAGATGAAGCCTTCGATCGCAGTTGTAGTGAGATCGATTTATTAGCGGTTCCGACTCTCAGCCCTGCACTGTCTCGATAGTTCTATGCGAATTGCCTATCTCACTGGCGAATATCCAAGAGCGACTGATACTTTTATTCAGCGAGAAGTAGCTGGATTAAGAACATTAGGCGTAGAGGTGCAGACCTTTTCGGTGCGTCGTCCAGGCGTTGAACAATTGGTTGGAGAGGAACAGAAAGCAGAGTTCGATCGAACAACGTATTTATTGCCGCCAAAGTTGGTTCAATTACTGCGATCGCATCTGAAATTAATATTGAGTGGACGATATTGGCGATCGATAAAGCTGGCTTGGAAAACTCGACAGCCTGGACTGCGCGGCTCACTCTATCAATTGTTCTACTTCCTAGAAGCAGGTCTTTTAGCTCGACAGATCCAACTTCAACAGATTCAGCATCTCCATAATCATCTTGCGACTTCTAGCGGCACAGTTGCAATGTTGGCGGCAGAGCTTGGAGGCTTTACTTTTAGCTTTACGCTTCATGGACCTTATATCTTTTTTGAGCCGTATCAATGGCATTTAGCAGAAAAGATCGATCGTGCGTTGTTCGTGTGTTGTATTAGTCATTACTGCCGCAGTCAAGGAATGGTGTTTGCTCCAATTGAAGCTTGGAGTCGAATGCACATCATTCACTGTGGAATCGATCCAGCGTTGTTTAAATCTGTGTCGCATCATGGAACCGGAAATCGGTTGCTTTATGTGGGGCGGTTAGCAGCGGTGAAGGGCTTACCGATTCTGCTTGAAAGCTTGGCAAAATTAGTCTCGAACTATCCTGATTTAGAACTCACTGTGGTCGGGGACGGGAGCGATCGAGAACCACTCGAAGCGTTAACCGATTCATTGAAGTTGCGATCGCAGGTCAAATTTCTTGGCTATCAATCTCAAGCAGAAGTCCGTGACCATCTCCAGCAAACGGACATCTTTGTGATGGCAAGTTTCGCAGAAGGGGTTCCGGTTGTTTTGATGGAAGCAATGGCAGCAGGAGTTCCCGTGGTTGCGACTCAGATTGCGGGTGTGAGTGAATTGGTGGAACATAACATTAATGGTTATCTCGTTCCAGCCGGAGATGCGGAAACCTTAGCCGAGCGAATTGGCGATTTAGTTGAACATGCAGAAGTACGATCGCGCTTTGGACTGGCTGGACGGGAGAAAGTGACCACAGAGTTCAACATTAAAACAGAAGTGGCGAAACTACACCGGTTGATGAGCCGCGCCTTAGAAGGGAAATCTGAAGCAATTCGTCCCTCGATCGAGCAGTCCAAGTCGCCTTAAACTGACGTGAATTCGATCGACTGTTTCGCTTCGTTGTTAGCGGCTAAAGCCCCCTAAATCCCCCAAATTTGGGGGACTTTGAGCTATAACAATTTCTCTAATTCCAGAGCGCTTTCCACTTTCAAAGTCCCCCAGAATGGGGAATTTAGGGGGCGATCCCCAGAAAAGCTGACACACGATCGATTCATCAAACTTCCGTTAAACCTGTTCTCTCACTTTCCCGACTTGTGGCAGTTCTCGATACGATCGCGTCAACAGCGGCAATTCTGGCTCATCCTCAAAGATGGGCATTCGTTGCTTGACGGTTAATAAAGTTGCAATAAACAGCACCCAATACACATTTGCTAACCGCAGCATATAGCTCTCAGTCATGTTATTGAGCGCGAGAAACGTCAAAAATCCAAGAGACCAGATGTGTTCTGGATGTTTGGAGCCATACGCTCGCATTAAAGCTTTGAGAAAGCCTGACACATAGCAAATCAAGAACAGCGCTAACCCAACTAAGCCAACATCCAATGCAATCTCAATAAATCCATTGTGGGCATGTGGCGCTCTAAATGATTGGGACAGATACGTGCTAATCGCTCTTGGATAAGGGCTGTCAGGTGCCCAAAACGAACTCCGACCAAATCCAAACAACGGACGCTCTAGCAAATAATTGAGTGAAACTTTCCAAATATAAGTTCTTCCAGTCAGCGTTGGATCTCTTCCCAATGCCGTCAGCAATGCGACCCAATTTGTCAGAATCCCAACGGTGACTGCACCTCCGACTAAGACTCCTAAGCTTCCCAAAACAATCGATCGCTTTCCCTGCCAGCGATAGTTCCGGTAGAACCACATCAGCGCTAATAACGTAAACGCTAGAACAAGTGCCGTTCTAGAAGTTGAGAGCAAGATCAGGGCTGCTGCGCCTCCGATTCCGATTCGTTTAATCCAACGATCGAGCGGTCGTTCTACAGGCAGGGCGAAAAAGGCAAGAAACGTCATGACCATCATGCTGCCAAAGACATTCTTGTGCCCGTAAAGTCCCCGCCACGCGCCGACGTGATCGATATCGAGTCCGACCGACGGCATCGCGATCGCAAATGCCGCACTCGCGATCGCGCCGATTCCAAACGTAACCGCATAAAGCTTGACCTGTTCTCTCAGCGAAAATCGAGTTGCAATATACAGCCCAAAGCAGGTCATCTGAGCAATTTCACGATTTCCGAGCAGCGTCCATTCGGGAAAATCTGACCAGGCAAATGAGAACAGGACGAGGAACGTGAGAATCCACAGAATCCAGTCCCGCCGCATCGTGATCAGCGTTCGCTTGCCGTTTAGAAGCAGCAAGAGGGCGCTGACAAACCAGATGAAATATCGGATCATCGTCACGATAATTTCTGGCACGAGACCTGTATCAACTCCATCGGCACTTGCACCTGGTGTCAGACCGCCCATAAAGAAGGTCAAGCCGATGACGACAAAACAATTTTCAGCAAATAAAAGCAGCTTTTTCACACTAAATCCGCCCCTGAGTCAGTGCAAGGGTTCGATCGCAAGACGTTCATGCCAAGCAGTTTAAACGGTTATTGCTCCTTCTATCGCAGTCACCCTGCCAAAATCCGCAGAATCTTGATATTCGGATCGCAAATTATGAGGAAATTGACAGCCGTGAAACTCAGGAT
>JADEXW010000241.1 GCA_015206935.1 Pseudanabaenaceae cyanobacterium LEGE 13415
GATGATTTGTATGAAGTCGCGTATGATCAACCGTTCCGATTCCCTGCGACATTTACATTTGTGATGCGAGCCTTCTCGACGCTGGAAGGAGTCGGCAAAGGGCTAGATCCCGAATTTAACTTTATGGAGGTTGCAAAACCGTTTGCAATGCAGCTTATGACGAATAATGGAAATTCTCCGGATGGTGGACTGTTGAATGAATTGAGCCGTCAAGCGGTTCAAGTGAGCAGTACCGCATTTGGGCTGCCGCGTCGAATCGAAGACACCCTGGATAAATTAGAGCGGGGAGATTTGCGCGTGAGAGTTCGATCGACCGAAACCGATCGCATTCTACGGAAAATGAGCGGCGTGAATATGGGCACAAACTACACGCTGTTAACTTGTGCTTTTACCGTTTCGTCAACGATTTTATTGGTGAATCAACTTTATTGGGTTGCCGGAATCGTCGCAATCGCGGCTGTAGTGAGTGGAATTGCACTGATTCGATTAATGATGAAACTCGATCGATACGATCGAATGCCTTAAATTCTGGTGTGATTTGGAGTGAGGTGTGAATAATTGAATTCAGAGCAGATTTAATTCGGCTTCAATGCTGTCTACCCGATTCGCTTAACACTCATGAAACGCTTCTTTACCGCTGGGATGACTGATACGGGATTGCTCCGATCGGTTAACCAAGATGCTTATGCTGTTGATCCAGATGAGCGATTTTTTATCGTTGCGGACGGCATGGGCGGACATGCTGGTGGACAGGAAGCGAGTCGAATTGCGATCGACACCCTGCAAGCCTTTCTCACGCAGCAATGGGATACCGATATCGATTCGGAAACGCTGCTTGAACAAGCGGTGTTAGAAGCAAATCAGGCGATCATGAAAGATCAGCGGATGCACCCAGAACGCGCGGATATGGGAACGACAGCCGTTGCGGTGATTTTCCGAGATGAACAACCGCTTTATACACATATTGGCGATTCGCGGTTATATCGCTTGCGTGGAGCCAAACTAGAGCAAATTACTGAGGATCACACCTGGGTTGCACGAGCGATGAGACTGGGTGAAATTACGCCCGATCAAGCGCGAGTTCACCCAATGCGGCATGTTCTTGCACAGTGTTTAGGACGACCCGATGTAGAGACAGTTGAGATTCGATCGCTTTCCGTACAATCCGGCGATCGCTTACTTCTCTGTAGCGATGGACTCACTGAAGAGCTTTCAGATCAAATTATTGCCAATCACTTAAAAACCATTCGAGCCTGCGAAAAAGCAGCGACCGCTTTAATTAACGCTGCAAAAGATCGGGGCGGACGGGATAATATTACCGTTGTGATCGTCGCAATTCCATAATTTGAAGTTTTTGCGCGGTTCCATCTGTCGATCGATAGAGTTTTCGATTCTGTGTACGAAACCGTACAGACAGAGAATTAGAAGGCTCGATAGGGTTTATTTGACAGCAGCAAGAGTGCCTTACTCCATTCAGACTATGGCTTCTTCTCTTGGTGGGTTTACCTGATTGGATTAGATATTGGTATGGAAACTCTGCCCTTGCAAGGTTTGCGAATTTTACTGGTTGAAGACGATCAAGATTCTCGCGACATGATGATCGTCGCCCTCGAAGCCGAAGGAGCAGAAGTGGTTGCGGCTGAGAATGTTCGATCGGCGTTCGCGGTTCTCTCGGATTGGCAGCCTGAATTATTAATCAGTGATATACGGATGCCCGATTCAGACGGGTTTAGTTTTTTGCAGGAACTGCGATCGCGTTCCATCACGATTCCAGCGATCGCGGTCACTGGTTCAGCCGACGAAGACGAACGCAAACAAGCCCTCGAAGCGGGCTTTCAGTGCCATTTACCCAAACCGATCGATCTTGAACTGCTCTATCGCACCATTGCAGAGTTAGTTCCGCAATCTACGTCTTAAAGGTTACATTCACTACCAAAAGACAGAGGCATAAGAATTCCAGTACGCATCTCAACTCTGCCGCTTTATAGAGCGTTTGCAGAGAGGGATGCGATACGATGACGTGCAGTATCAACGAATTCATTTTTATTTAACAACAGCCGGAGAACGCTCTGAATCCCTAGATTTTGCATCTGAGCGACCGTTCGATCGTCTCTTGTTGAGTCTGAACCCCGACCAGAAATTTCGCCGATTCTGTTCCCTCCCAATAGGTGAGCAGTCTGCGGGGATTCCTGCAAGCCATGTTCCCGCCTAAAAATCAACTCCTAACCGCCCTTCCGTCAGACGGTCGCGATCATCTGACCCCATTTTTAGAAGCCGTTAATTTATCCTTTGGACAAATTTTATATGAGCCGAATCAAGCGATCGAGTACGCCTATTTTCCGATCACGGCGGTCATTGCTCACCTCAATTTACTAGAAGGTGGGCGAGAAGTTGAATCTGCTGTGATTGGCAACGAAGGGATGATTGGAATCCCTCTAATTTTGGGGACTGAGAGCATTCCCATGCGCTCGATCGTACAAATTGCTGGAACTGCCCTTCGCATCCCTGCAACGACTTTACAAGCCGAACTCAACATGAACCGATCGCTGCATACCCTTTTGCTGCGATACGTTCAAACGCTAATGAATCAGATCGCCCAGAACTTGACTTGTACTCATCTCCATGCCACTCAAGAACGCTGCTGTTATTTACTGCTGCTGCTGCAAGATCGAGTTGGAAATCCAGAACTATCGCTAACTCTAGATTTACTGTCTCGCATGGTTGGAGTCAGACGCGATCGCATTGGTGAAATTGTCACAACTTTAGAGCGAGCGGGACTGATTCATCATCAGCGAGGACGAATCACAATTCTCGATCGAGCAGGATTGGAATCAGCGGCGTGTGACTGTTATCAAATTCTACGATCCCAGTTTGATCGAACGTTTGAGGAATAGCCGTCAATCCTATGTACGGTAAGGGACAGACAACCGTGACACAAGACTTATACCTTAGAGACCGCATTCGGATTCGGTCTGAGTGGGTTTATGTCGCCTGGGTCACTCGGCTTTCATGCCTCAAAATCGTTCTCGTCCTACTCAAAATAAGCTCCTCCGCGCTCTATCACAGGAAGAGTACGATCGACTCTCGCCGCATCTGGAGTTTGTCACCTTGCCATTCAAGTCGGTCTTGTATGAGCCGAATCAACCTGTCGATTTTGTCTACTTCCTCAATCACGGTGTGATTTCAATGGTGACGATCACCGAAGAAGGGGAAACCGTCGAGGCTGCAACCCTGGGAAATGAGGGAATGGCAGGGATTCACGTTTTGCTAGGAGTAGAGCAAGTTTCTCTGCAAGTGATTGCTCAAGTCGCAGGAGATGGAATGCGAATGCGGGTTGATGCGTTTCGCCGTGAAGTGACTCCTGGTTCGCAATTGTATGAATTACTCTTGCGTTACACTCAAGCACTGATTAGCCAATTGTCGCAAACGGTGGCTTGTAATCGCTTGCATTCAGTCGAAGAACGCTGCTGTCGGTGGCTTTTGATGTGTCACGATCGGGTTCCAACCGATGAGTTTTTTCTCACGCAAGAACTCTTGTCACAAATGCTCGGTGTGCGGCGTGCCAGTGTCAGTGTTGTCGCGGCAATTCTGCAAAAAGCGGGACTGATTACGTATAGTCGCGGACGAATTCGGATTCTCGATCGACAAGGACTCGAAGATGCGGCATGTGAATGCTACGGGCTGGTCAAAACCGAATTCGATCGATTACTGGGTGATCAACTGAATGATCCGGAAGAATGAACCCAACCCGAAGGAATGCTTCAGAATTTCAAAGAGTCAATGAAGATTGCCCTGAGAAAATAGTGTCCACCTCCGTAATATTGCTAGGATGCGCCACGTAGATCAGCATGACGATTCTCGGTTTTCATCCCGCAAACAGGAGAAATAAATCATCCTTAGGTTTAGTCTCCATTTAGCATTCCGATTGCGATCGAAGCTGAGTGATATAATTCCCGCAACTGTAATGCACTTCAGCGTTACAGCAACACCCACGAGATTAAAGGAGATTAGCCCTTGTCCCGTCGTTACTTCTTCACGTCTGAGTCCGTCACTGAAGGACACCCAGACAAAATTTGCGATCAGATTTCGGATACGATTTTGGATGCACTTCTGAGCCAAGATCCGAGCAGTCGGGTAGCCGCAGAAGTCGTTGTAAACACTGGACTGGTTCTCATTACAGGTGAGATCACCACGAAAGCAAACGTAAATTACATCGACCTCGCTCGCAAAAAGATTGCTGAAATTGGCTATACCGGAGCTGAAAATGGATTTAGCTCGAATAGCTGTGCTGTGATGGTTGCGCTGGATGAACAATCCCCGGACATCGCTCAAGGCGTTGACACCGCTCAAGAAAGCCGCGAACATCTCAGCTCAGAAGCACTCGATGCGATCGGTGCTGGCGACCAAGGCATCATGTTCGGATTCGCCTGCAACGAAACTCCTGAATTTATGCCGTTGCCCATCTGTTTGGCGCACCGCATTTCCCGCAAACTCGCTGCCGTTCGTAAAACTGGGCAATTGTCCTATCTGCGTCCGGATGGCAAAACGCAAGTCACCGTCCTCTACGAAGACGATCGACCCGTTGGAATCGATACAATCCTGGTTTCGACTCAGCACACCGCAACGATCGGGAACATTTCCGACGATGCTGAGATTCAAGCCAAAATCAAAGAAGACCTCTGGAAACTGGTCGTAGAACCTTGTTTTGCTGATATCGACATCAAGCCCGATAGCGAAACTCGCTTCTTAGTGAACCCGACCGGAAAATTCGTCATTGGTGGCCCTCAAGGCGATTCGGGTCTGACCGGACGCAAAATCATTGTCGATACTTACGGCGGTTACTCCCGTCACGGTGGCGGCGCGTTCTCTGGCAAAGATCCCACCAAGGTCGATCGCAGTGCTGCTTATGCCGCAAGATACGCCGCGAAGAACATTGTCGCAGCAGGTTTAGCGGACAAGTGCGAAGTTCAGTTGAGTTATGCGATCGGGGTTGCGCGTCCGGTGAGCATCATGATCGAAACTTTTGGAACTGGCAAAGTCAGCGATGCCATTCTGTTGGATTTAGTGCAGAAGCATTTTGAACTGCGCCCAGCAGGAATTATTCAAACCTTCGGATTGCGGACGCTTCCGGGAGATCGGGGTGGTCGCTTCTATCAAGATGTGGCGGCTTATGGTCACTTTGGTCGTCCTGATCTGGAACTGCCTTGGGAACAAACCGATAAGGCGGCTCTGTTGAAGGAATCTGCGCTGTCTGCAACCGCAGTCGGTTAGGACTATAGTTTGAGCTTAATTACCCTCAGTGGAATCATTCTACTGAGGGTTTTTGCTTAAATTTCGTGTAAATTCGACGGAATTTTTGCTTCGTTGCAGTCAGCTATAAATTTCTTTTTTCAAACTCTTTCAATCGAGTTTTAATCGTTGACATTTGCCAATTTTGGGCGTAGAAATAGGAAAACATCTGTCTGGGGATAGAAACGCTCTGTGATTTCAACCGATGTGGATAGCAACTTTGCTGATTGTTCTTGAGCGCTAAAGAATCAAACTTTAGTTTAGGCAACAAATAGACAGTGAAAAAGCTACAAATTCCAGCTTGTTTCTCAGGCTACAAGTTAGGTCATCCACAGATGTCATACTTCCTTGAACGCAAACTTAGGAGAAAGGATATGTACAACTGGAAACTTATGCTGGGATTGCTCCTGACTTCTGTTCTGCTCCCGGTCTCGATCGCGAAAGCTGAATCGATCGCTGCAACGACTTCAACTGCCTCAGCGGTGACGGTGACAGATCCACTTTTGAGTCCTTATAACGTTGTGACTTTGGCATATCAAGGCTATTTCCGAGAACAAGGCTTGCGCGGCTATGGTGTCTTTACCGATGGCTGCAACCAAGGAACTTTGACAGCGACTGATGTCGTGAAAGCTGCAATTCGCGCCAATCGGCTGCCTGAAGGTATCTTGAGCGATCGCGGTTTTATGAATGCGGTCGATGCCAACATGAAAACTTTCAGGAGTACTTTCGGGAACTAAAGTCTCAAATTTTTCACGTCCAAAGGTGCTAACACCGTTCGAGATTGAGCGGTGTTTTTTGTCGATCGCGTCAGCATTTCCTGAAACATCGGAGGTAATTTGGATTGCAATACGATACGCTGGATCATTACGTATTGATCAGACTGTAAAGACAATGACAGACCAGGTTTATGATGTCGTGGTAATCGGTGGCGGCGTGACTGGAGCCGCTTTATTGTATTCCCTCGCTACTTTCACGGATTTGAAACGGGTTGCGCTGGTCGAGAAATATCCCCAAGTGGCAACAGTAAATTCTAAATCAAGCAACAATAGTCAGACGATCCACTGCGGCGACATCGAAACGAATTACAGCCTGGAAAAAGCACTCAAGGTGAGTCGATCGGCGAATATGCTGGTTCGATATGCGACTCAATTACCGGCTGAATTGCGCGATCGCGTGATTTTTCGCTATCCCAAAATGGTGATCGGGGTGGGAGCAACCGAAAGCGATTTGATTCGGCAACGGTATGAAACCTTCAAGCCGCATTTTGCTGGAATGCAGCTTCTAGACAAAGCTCAGATTGCAGAAATTGAACCGAGTGTTGTTAAGGCAGATGGGCACGATCGACCTGAAGAATTAGCCGCGATCGCAGTACTGGATGATTACACTGCAATTAACTATGGAACCTTGGCGCAATCAATGGTTCAGCAAGCTCAAGCGGTGAGCGATAAAACCGTTGATCTCCGGTTGGGTAGTCCGGTGCAATCGATCGAGCCTGTAGGCAGTAACTACCGAATTACAACGGCGGAAAGTTCGATGTTGGCTCGATATGTCGTTGTGTCTGCGGGGGGACATAGTTTGTTGTTCGCGCATCGGATGGGAATCGGGCTGGAATACTCTTGTTTACCTGTCGCAGGGAATTTCTACTACACGCCGCAAGTCCTGAATGGAAAGGTTTACACCGTTCAGAATGATAAGCTTCCGTTTGCGGCAATTCATGGTGATCCGGATGTAACTCAACCTGGAAAAACTCGATTTGGTCCAACTGCCCTTCCACTTCCCTTGTTGGAGCGTCGCAATTTGCAAACCTTCGTGGACTATCTCGAAGTACTACGGCTGGATCAGACTGTTAGTGCTGTAGTTTGGGATTTGTTCAAAGTGCGCGACATTCGCAACTATATTTTCAAGAATATGGCGTTTGAAGTTCCGATGATCAATCGTCGATTGTTCCTCAACGATGCGCGGAAAATTGTCCCTTCTCTGAAGCTAGAGGATCTAGAGTTTGCTTATGACGTGGGTGGAATTCGTCCGCAGTTGATTGATAAAACACAGGGTAAATTGATTCTCGGACAAGCAGAGATTGATCCGGGCAATGGGATTCGATTCAACGTTACGCCTTCACCGGGTGCGACGACTTGTTTGGGCAATGCTGAACAAGATTTGCTGCGAATTCAGGCGTATTTGGGCTGTAATGTCGATCGTTCTTGGTTCAATGCTGAGGAAGAAGCTCGATCGAGTGTTTCTTAGGAGTTCGATAGATTGTTCGTGTAACAGCTTTTCCAAAGGTCGCCCTCTAGATCGTGTATACACAAGTCGTTTTTGCTTCGTTTTGGACGGCTAATGCCCCCTAAATCCCCCAAATTTGGGGGA
>JADEXW010000923.1 GCA_015206935.1 Pseudanabaenaceae cyanobacterium LEGE 13415
ATATGGACGACTGGCAAGCATTTCTCAACTCAATTAACTATCGCTATTGGGACGAAAACCAAAATCCTGCCTACAAACTCTTTTTGGCATGAACTCCCCTACAATTCAGAATGGTGAAAATGTTTAGCTTGGAGAACCGCCAGTGGATTTATCACGCATTCCCGCCCAACCCAAAGAGGGCTTGATCAACGTCCTGATCGAAATTCCCGCAGGCAGCAAGAACAAATACGAATTTGATAAAGACCTGAATGCTTTTGCGCTCGATCGCGTTCTCTACGCCTCGGTGATGTACCCATTCGATTATGGCTTCGTGCCCAACACTCTGGCAGATGACGGCGATCCGCTCGATGGCATGGTGATCATGGATCAGCCCACCTTTCCTGGATGCGTGATCGCGGCACGTCCGATCGGTATGTTGGAAATGATCGACGGTGGCGATCGAGATGAAAAAATCCTCTGCGTTCCCGACAAAGATCCCCGCTACGCCAATGTCAAATCATTGAGCGATATCGCGTCTCACCGTTTGGATGAAGTGGCAGAATTTTTCAGAACCTATAAGAATCTGGAGAAAAAAGTAACCGAAATCCTGGGCTGGCAAGATGTCGATAAAGTGCTGCCGCTCGTGGAGAAGTGCATTAAAGCCGCAAACTAATCTCCGTAAAATTACAGATACTTAGCAGGCTTGGGAAGATTCCTGAGCCTTTTTTTATCGTGAGCCTTATAATTCGAGTCAGCTTGGTATCCGCCAAAGCCCAATGGGTAGCCTAAATACAGGGAGATCGCTCCCACCGTCTTCGGACGGAATCACCGCACACAGCTTGTGATCATAGGCACCCTAGAGAATAAGTTTGCTCTCGTTGGGTGTTTCACACAAGCGCTTGAAGCCACTCTGAATCCAGCAATGATCCAATCTTCCGATTTCTTCATTCACTTTTGGGGCGTTCGAGGGAGCATCCCTGTCCCCGGCAATGAAACCGTTCGCTATGGGGGTAATACCTCTTGTGTTGAAATGCGCATCGGTGGAAAACGCCTGATCTTCGATGGTGGAACAGGGCTGCGGGTGCTTGGAAAATCAATGCTCAAACAAATGCCCGTCGAAGCTCATCTATTCTTTTCTCATTCGCATTGGGATCATATTCAGGGCTTCCCCTTTTTCATTCCTGCTTTCGTTCCTGGAAACTGTTTTCATATCTACGGCGCGATCGCTCCAAATGGCGCAACGATGCAAAAACGCCTCAGCGATCAAATGCACCATCCGAATTTTCCCGTCCCGATGCAGATCATGAAGTCAGATATGAAGTTCACCGATGTCATGGTCGGCGACGTGATCGAACTCGATGATATTCGGATTGAAACGGGGCCGTTGAATCATCCCAATTCAGCGATCGGCTATCGAGTGACGTATAACGGGAAGACGGTTGTTTATGCAACTGACACCGAGCATTATCCCGATCGCATCGACGAAGATCTAGTTCACTTGGCGCGGGATGCAGATGTTCTAATTTACGATGCCTGTTATACCGATGAAGAATATTACGACGAGAAATCGCCCAAAATTGGCTGGGGACACTCGACCTGGCAAGAAGCACTAAAAGTCGTCGATGCCGCACGAGTCAAACA
>JADEXW010000021.1 GCA_015206935.1 Pseudanabaenaceae cyanobacterium LEGE 13415
GTTCATTCAGGCGGCGTTGGCATTGAGCTTTGGATTAAATTACTGGTCTTTTTCCCGATTGTAATTGTAGCTTGTTTCAAAGTTCTACCCGTCTTAGCACGAAGGTTAATCAAAGATGAACAACAGCCGATGCAATCATTCATTTTTGTATTAGCTGCGATGTTTTTGACTGCAACTTTGACTCATGCGATCGGGATTGATGCAATTGTTGGCGCATTTATTTCAGGTCTTGCGTTGAGTCGTTCTGTTCCAAAGGAAAGTGAACTGATGCAGCGGCTCGAATTTGTTGGAAACAGCTTATTTATTCCAGCTTTTGCGCTTTCAGTGGGCGTATTGTCTGATCCAAAAATCTTTATTCGTCATCCAGAAAACTTGGGAATTGCAGCTTTAGTAATTTTGGGTGCAGTTGGTGCAAAGTATTTAGCCGCTTGGATCACGGGGCAATGGTTTAACTATAAAAGTGCGCCTGTGATGACGATGTTTGGTTTAACGATGTCGCGATCGGCGTTAGTGCTAGTGATTGCATTGTTCGGTAAAAATGCAGGATTGCTGAACGACGGCATCTTTAATGCGATCGTGGCTTATATTGCGGTGACTTGTTTAATTGGTCCAGTTGTGACTACTGTTTCGGGTCGGGCAATGAATCAGAGCCGATTAGCTGAGAGTAACTGAACATCGGACTCGATGAAATTTTTCGCTTCGGTTGAATCGGCTCATGCCCCCTAAATCCCCCAAATTTGGGGGACTTTGAAGGATGACAAATTCTTAGAGTGCTGAAGATTTCTCTTGCTCTTAGTCCCCCAGAATTGGGGGATTTAGGGGGCACACCTCCCCTTGAAACGTAGCAAGTTTCTCTAATTGCACTAAGGCGCTTGATTCTGCACCCATCGCATCCATTGACCAAACGATCGCAGTCCATTCAATCCTTTTAACCCGGCAACATTCGCCGATTGCAAATCATCCACCGCAACGATCGCGGCATACTGAAGCCCTAAGAAGCTATCCACCGCCGCATACGGACCTCCGAGCGTCATGGCTCCCGCTGCATACATCCGCGCCGTTCCATTTCGCATACCATTAATCTCAAACGCATTACTCACAGACAGTCTTTGAGTCGGATTGAGTTCAAGCTTGTAGCGCAGTACCAGATCTTTGAGCAATGGACTAAATTGAATCTCATTCGTTAAACCAGTGGCATCAATCAGAAAGTCCACTTTGATCATTTGCTCATTCGTAATCCGTCCTTCTGCTTTCTCTAGCGTGTCAATTCGGAGATGATCCCCTTCTCGTCGCAAATCTTTGATCTCACCAAACAGAATCCGATACCAACCCGATCGAATTCCTTGATCAATCATCTCTTGCCAGTCTCGTCGATCGGCAGTCGTAGTTCCGCCCCAATCACTCAGGAGCCGCTTGCGTTCTTCAGGGTTTGCATTCTCTAGCTTTTCGCGCAATTCACCACCCCAGCAAGCTTTGGGCCAATTAAACGGCTGAAGCTCTTGATGATTTTTCACAATGCGTTGAGAAGTCTGATAGCGATGTCCTTGCGGCACAGGCGATCGGATCATGTGAATCAATTGAATCTTACAGCCTTCTTGTTGGCGCATCTCATACACTCGCTGAATGATACGAGAGGCAACAATCCCACGACCTTGCAGGATGATAATGCCACCCCCACGACTTCTGAGCTTTTGATACACATGCTGATGGTCTTCGTAAGCATTCACCACTAAGCGATCGTGGAATGCTTCTTTAGTCTTCTCCCGATAAGCAGTTACTAAGGGCAGATATCGTAGAGCAGGATACCCGATCGCAACATGCACATATCGCGCTACTAAATAGCGATAGTCTGCTCCTCGAACACTACTGCGAGAATAAGCGATCACATAGCGATCGTCATTTGTTTTGCGAATGGCTCGAACATCTCCATAGCGGAACATCTGATGCCATCCAACACGCTGTGTTTCTCGATCGATAGAATCAAACACTCTTCCCGATCGAGGGGTATAAGTTTCGATTCCCGTCGGTTCTGCAAACACTTGCCACAATAGCTTGAGTGAATGACCGATATCCCCTTTACTAAAATCTGTCCAAGCTTCTCTTAAGGCATAACTAGGGAAGCCCCAAATGTTATCCGGGCAGGAATCGGAGTTCGATCGAAGTCTTTCGTGTGCTGGAATTTGAGAGAATTCGCACAGTTGCTTATAGTTCCAGTAAGGTTTCTGGTTTGCATCTGGACGAATGTTACCTGTCTCATCAAATTGAACTTTACCAAGCACTCGAATTTGATCCGCACGAATGCCAGAAAGCCTAAGTAAATCAGCCCAGATATAGCTTCCTAAACCTCCGCCGATCGCGGCAAAATCAAGTTGCTCGATCTCTTTCCCTTCGCGAGCTAGATCAGATAGAGAAATGCGATCGCTTTCAATAAACCAAGCAGGTGGAAAACTCGATTGCGGTCGAATGGCAGGTGAATGAGCGACCGTTGTAACTCGTGAGGGGAACTGTGTCCGTAGTACAGTGATTTGAAACGGGCCAATCTGCACCACATCGCCATCCGATAACGTCGAACTTTGACAGCTTCGACCATTGACTAAAACTCCGTTACTGCTGCCCTGATCCGTAACAATTAGCTCCCGATCCTTCCAATCGATCGAGGCATGAAAGCGGGAAACTTGGAGACTATTCAGAATCACGTGCTGACGTTCTGGAATTCCTTGAGCAGAAATCGTTTCAGGACTACGACCAATCGCGATCGGAGTAATTGCCACGATCTCTTGTTCGGCTTCAGTCACCGGATCATTCCAAAACAGCGTAACAGTAACAGGCATAGCTTAATGATTTTGGGGAATGTACACAGAAGCGCCATGTAGCGGGAAGCCATCATTTGGACAGCGACCGTTCATCTGTCCATACTCTTCGTAAGTATAGCCCGTGTGACAATGCGGACAGACCAAAGGCTTTGTTTCAGGCTTCGAGGTCTCTGGAGGAGTAGTCGGTGGAATGGTCACTGCTTTTGGAACCAGCAAAGCAATGACAAATTCTCGTTTACCAAGCTGTAAGACTCCATTTTTATCAATCGCAACCGGAGCATCATAAACCATTTGTCCGTAAAGCTTCGGTGGATTGCTAGCACCTTTCAAATTGTGCAAATAGAAGTGATCGGATGCTGCATCAAAATAGAGTTCAACGTGCAGCTTAGACACTGACAAATCTTCTGGAGTGACAGACGGCAGCACTAAATCGCAACTGAGCGGATCTCGCCCGATACGGAACCGATTCGCCACGATTCCAGACTGATTTGATCGAATCACTCGACTTTGAGTTCCGTTATTCCAGGTGAGAACCAACTCTTTCATTGGGATCAATTCGTGTGTTTTTTTAATCGTCAATCTGAATCCCGCTTTTAGATTGCAGATTCCGGACAAGATTCTTTTATTGATGTTCGTTATTCTATCGGTAGGTTTGAAAAGCTCGATCGACTGAATAACATTATTTAATTAATGGTGTCTTGAATCTTGAATCCGCAAGTGTAGAAAACTTAATATTTCTCGGTTTTTCATTCAGAAGAATCCGTAGAATAGCTGGTAGAGTTTGAATATCTACTCGTCTCACTTGTCCTAACTCTGCAAGCTGCCCGAATTCAGTCTCGTTCTTTGCATCACCGATGCGCGTTGTGTCAATTGATTGACGATTCAGCGCTGCTGTTGTTTGAACTTACAGCCTATGTTGAATTCTAATAGTCAGCGTATGAAGAGTCCCAACTATTACGCTCGTACCGAAACTAATCAACGAGAAAACAATGAGGATTGTTACAACGGTTTCTTGATCGAAGATCAAGGGGGAAAAGTTCCGGTTTTTGTGGTTGCAGATGGAATGGGAGGGCACGAACATGGCGAAGATGTCAGTCGTCAAGCTGTGCTAAAAGTCGAAGATTTTCTTAAGAAAACGATCGAGCAAATTTCGCTTCAGTCTGATCCAATTAAATACTTAAAACAATGTTTACTGGATGCGATCGAGAGCGCGAACGAACTGGTTCAACGCATGGTCAGCGTCAATGGTTGGGATCGCGCGGGATCAACGATCGTGATTGCTCTGGTTTGGCAAAATAAAGTAATTGCTGCGAACTTAGGCGATAGTCCTTTGTTTCACTGGAGCCAGAACACCGGAAACCTCGATCGAGTGACTCAAGATCATTCTGTTCCAGGTATTCTCGCTCAAGCGAAGTTAATTACTGAAGAGATGGTACGCTACCACGAACGCCGTGGACAATTAGAGTTCTTCTTAGGTAGCAAAAATTTACCCAAACCTGATCCGATCTATGAGCGATCGTTAGAACCAGGGGATCTCTTACTTCTCTGTTCAGACGGGATTAGTGGCGCATTAAGTCGGGAGCAAATTCGAGCAGTCCTAGCAGATTCAGCGATCGATCTACCGGATAAAGCAAATCAACTAATTGAAGCAGCAAGAGACGAAGGAGAAACAGACAATCAGACTGTAATTCTATGGCGCTACAAGCTTCCTTCTCAAACCACTTCGACTCGTAACATTGCTGCTCCAACTGCAATACAACCAAAATCGCAACCAACGTTAATTCAGTCTTCAATTGCGGTTCATCCTCAGACACAAACACCGTCCCGGACACGACGCAAGCGATCGCTATCTCGAAAGAAACTTTTGCTGCTGTTCGTTGTTTGCATCGGCGCGATCGCAGCCGCAACGCTCATCTTTTTCCAACTGCGATCGATCCTACAAGCTCGAACTCCCGCAAATCCTCAACCGACCAGCAATCCACCGCTACAACAGCCGCCTCCTGCTGGAATTGCCACTCCTTCTCCAACTACGCCGCCCGGTCTCCAATCACCCTCGATCGAGTTTCATCAAATTGTGAATGTGAGTCCAAATGGCTTGATTCTCACAACAAGAGACCCTAGAACACAAGAACCATCTCAGTGGGAAGCAGTCAAGCTCAAGAGCGGTGGCAGAGAATGTCGAATTCGCTTGATTGACCCAGTTGAACAGCAAGACATCAACATCATCGACCAAACGCGCGATTTCGTTGAAACCGAAAGCAAAAAACTAGGGTGCATTCGAGTTTGGAAGTTAAAACCTGCGATCGGCAACCCATCCCGACTTCCAAATAAATCTGCGGATGTCCCGATTGTCTCTATTCAAGGTGAACACGCATGAGATGTCTAAATTGCGGTTTCGATAAGTTACCGCTGAATTCAGTTCATTGCACAAACTGTGGTGTTCATTTGCCCTCGCTTTTACGGGACTGTCTCGAAGCTGGAACGATGCTACATCACGAGACCTATCGCATTGATTATCCGCTTGGTCGAGGTGGATTTGGCATCACCTATCGCGCGTTTGATCTTCACCTTGAACGATCGGTGGCAATCAAAGAGTTTTATCCCCAAGAACATGCGTTTCGAGAAGGATTAACCGGACGCTTAGTGATTCCGCATACTAAGCAAGATGCGTATCACCGGGGACTTCAGCGATTTTTACGAGAAGGAACACTCCTTGCAAAGTTAAAGCATTCGGGTGTGGTTGATGTTTACAATGCCTTTCAGGAGCGAGATACCGCTTATCTCGTGATGGAATTGATCAAAGGACGGACGTTGCGGGATGAACTCGAAGAACAACCAGGGCGGCGATTGAGTGTCGATCGTATTCGTGAAATCATGTCGCAATTGGTGAATGCCTTAACGGTTGTGCATCAGCAAGAAATGTATCACCTCGATATTGCGCCGGATAATGTGCTGGTGTCTTCTGAAGGTCGCGTGGTGCTGATCGACTTTGGTGCATCTCGGCAAGGGTTAGGAGGCGGAACCACGCAAGCTTTCAAAGAAGCGTATGCTCCTCCTGAAGTGATTGATGGCAAACATACCGATGCCCGGAGTGATCTCTTTGAGATGGGCATGATGCTGCATGAACTCCTGACCGGAGAGCTTCCGCCTTCGTCGATTTCTCGGCTTTTGAGCTATGCCCATCATGGGGCTGAACTATGGGACTCGATGCAAGTGATAGAACCTTGGCGTGGCTTAATTGGCAGTGCAATCCGCCTTAATCCTGATGAGCGTCCCAAAGAGGTTCAAGCCTGGTGGAATGCGCTGAACTTCGCCAACCAAGAAACGGTTCTTTCTCCTCAAAGAACATCAACCCCGCAGCGGATTCCAACCCCTGCACCAATCCCTATTCCAACTCCTTCCCCGATTCCGCCTACAGTTGTCATTCCAAAGACAACTCCTACTCCCGCACCAACTCCAATCCCCATTCCAACGCCCATTCCTGCCACAGGTCGAACCGTTCCGGACTTCACCACGCCCCCGATCGCACCTCCAACCTCAAAGCCGAAATATGCCGGATTTTGGTTGCGATTAGTTGCAGATTTAATCGATCGAACCATTCTGATTCTCGCCAGTGCGATCGTGCTAGCGGCAAATCGGGATCAACCGAACCTGAACGATTATTTTCAAGCCATCACAGTGACTTACATCTTTCTCGGATTGTTGTATACCTCTGTGCTGGAAAGTTCCAGAATGCAGGCAACTTTCGGCAAATATTTGATGGGAATTCAGGTTACAGATAGAAACTGGAGGCGATTAACCTTGCAAAGAGCGTTTGTACGAGATTTGTGCAAAATTTTCTCCTACATCACCTTTGGGCTTGGCTTTCTGATGGCAAGTTTCACCGAAACCCGTCAGGCACTCCATGACAGCATCACCAATTGTTTCGTTGTAAGGAAATCTTGATATGATCAGTCAGCTTCAGTATGTTGGGATTCCAAAACGTTGTCTTGCTTTATTCATTGATGGTCTGATTCAAACCGTGGTTGGCTTTGTGGTCTTCTTCGGAATTTCTAAGATAGAGCTTGAAACGTCAACAAAACTATTTTCTTATGCACTGTTCGCGGCTTTAGTTCAGTGGGGCTATTACAGCCTGATGGAAAGCTCTAAAGCGCGAGGAACCTTTGGCAAAATGGCACTTGGAATTAGTGTCTGTGATGCAACGGGTAGAGAAATTTCGCTGCGACAAGCCACACTGAGATTTCTAGGTAAGTCGCTCTGGTTAGTTCTCTTCTTTATCGGAGCCGCGATCGGGGCTTTTGTTCTCGTTTCCGGTGACGGACATTCGCCCTTACTCTTTATCGTCCTAGCGTGGTGGATTGTTTCTTTTTTACTCGGAACAGTCGGTTATTTGATGCCTGCTTTCATGCCAGAACGCCAAGCGTTGCACGATCGAATTGCTCATACCTTTGTCGTGGAAGATGACAGTCCCGATCGCCATGTTCCACAGAAAGTCATCTTTCAAATGGTTGCGATCGCAATTGTTGCAAGATTGCTCTTTCATGTCATCCCTAGCGTTCCCATTCCTAGCAATATTAGAAATAACAACAATTCTCAAGCGAATCAGGAAACTCCCGTTCGCAATCAAGATAATAACAATCCAAACCGTGATACGAGTCGCCCTGCTAACAATCCAACCGATACCAATCAAGAAACATTAACAATCAGTCGATGTGGATTAACTGAGCAACTCTCGTCACCCAGTTCAAACTCCTACATTGATGGAGAATGGAAAGTTAATTTTGCAGTCGGCATCGAAGCTCATGAATCTACACTCCGCATGAAAGGAGAAACAGGCATGATGCGAACTCAATTCTTTGATAAAGATGCGGGTAAAACAAGAACCGTATTGCAACAAATGAATCTCAAAGTTTCGCCAACTGGAATTTGGTTGCTCGGAACAAATCCAGTGAATGAAGAAACGAATCAACCGGATGCAAACTACAGTCCAGATAACATCTATATTCAACGCGCTCCATCTGGTGAGTTTACGGCTGTAAATTGCGACAATAACAACAATCGTTCCAGTGTGTCGATCGCTCCTGTTAACAACTAAGCTTATGCACGATCGCGTTTTACAAAACTATCGAGGCGGTATCATTCCGATTCACATCCCATCCGTTGCTGAAGTCGAATTGCTCGATTTACTTGGAGTCGGTGGCTTTGGAACGGTTTGGAAAGTTCGCAATCCAGCAACTGGAAAGCTCCATGTTCTGAAAATCATTCAGGCAATCAAACCAGATACAGTGCTAGTTGAACGAGTTCGATTAGAAGCAGAAGTTTCGATTCCCTCAAAGCATATTGTTCCAGTGATTGGACTGAGAGAATGGGACGCGAGTACTTTTCTGATTTTGTTTGAACTGTTTGAAGCGCGATCGCTGGATAAAGTCCTTGCTGAAGAAACCCTAAAGCCTGAACAAAAACGACACATTTTCGATCAAATATTGATCGGGGTTGCTGATGCTCATCGCAGTAACATCATTCACCGAGATCTCAAGCCAGAGAATATTCTCGTCGCTAAAGACAACTACGTGAAGCTGATCGATTTTGGACTTTCAAAGTTCAAAGGGAAAGGCTTAACGCTTACAGGTGAAGTGATGGGAACGCCGCCTTATATGTCTCCAGAACTCTTAATTTATGGTTCTAAGATTGCGGATGCGCGAGTCGATATCTATGCGCTTGGACATATCTTGTACGAGTTAGCAATGGGCTATACCTTTTGGGCAAAGCAAGGTTGGATTGCGAATCGATTTGATAACTTTGTCAAATTCCTAGGGCAATCTCCACAACCTACAGAGTGCATCGATTTGAGTGATTTTCGCTGCGACTTTTATCAGAATGCTAGTGCGGTATTAGCTCGAATGGTGAAAACCAATGCAGACGATCGATTTGCATCTGTTGAGGAAGTAATCATGTCGCTGACCAGTGAACCGAGTCGAAAAACTATCCCGCCGCTTCCGGAAGTTGAGGAAAGTATCGGTATCTCCTTTAACTATCCTCTGCTCACCGTTGAATCTGGAACGAATCGCGATGCTCGAACGCTAGTTGCACTAGAACCGGGTGAGTCGATCGTTCTCGGTCGCGCTGATATTGCAGGAAATGACCTGAGTATCAGCAGCAAGCATCTGATTTTTACTCGTCAGCATGGACGCTACTTTGTCAATGACTTTCGCAGTAAAAACGGAACCTTGCTGCGGGGGATGTTGCTCAGTGCCGATGCTCCCCCAATGGAAGTTCAAAACAACGATCGTATAAAAGTTGGAGATATTTTTCTTCGCTTTAATTCACCTGTTTAACTGTTCCACTACTTTTTTAGGTTTGTTATGAAAACTTGTGTTCATTGCGGTGCAACCAATCCAGACGCAGCTAATTTCTGCCTCGACTGTGGGAAAGCGATTCACTCGAATCCAGTGCAGCAAAACCAAATTCCGCAAACGGTGATGCCGCAATCGAGAATGCCTCAGTTTCAACAAGCCGATCAATCAAATTCGACATTGATCGATCCGCCGCAATCGAACTCCACCCTCATTGATGTACCGCAACCAAATTCAACGATCAGGGATGTACCCAAACAAGCTCCCGCCCCTACGATCGTTCCACAGTCACGGATGCCAAAATCCCAAGTTCCCGATACAATCGCGGCTCCTTCAAATGCCACAATTCCCGATGCTCAATCTCCGAACTATGTTGATCCCCAACAGTTCCAAGCTCTGTATCAAAAAGTGATTCAGAACCAGCGCAAAGCAGATATTCTCTTCGTACTGGATTGCACTGGAAGTATGCAGGGTGAAATTGATGCGGTTCGGGATGCAATTACTTCGTTTGCAGATACGATTCAATCCCAATCCGTTCGTGCCAGAGTCGGACTGATTGAATTTCGCGATCGCTTAATCGGGGAAGAACAGCGAGTGGTACTGTTCGACGGTGAACCCTTCACAAGCAATCCAACAGTCTTCCGCGAACAAGTGGCAAAGCTTCGAGCAAAAGGCGGCGGCGATGAACCAGAAAGCAGTTTAGATGCAGTTTTACTTGCACTCGATCAACCCTTTGATCCATCTGCGAATAAAGTCATTGTTCTGGTGACGGATGCACCTCCTCATATTCCAGATGCAACCGTTCAGAACATTGATCAAGTGGTTCAAAAAATGCGCGAAATCACCGTCGATCAGTTCTATGTCGTGATGAAAACCAATGATTCGCGCAGTCAAGTGTATCTTCGATTGTTAGAAGGGAGACGCGGACTTGCTTTTGAAATTGGGAAAGGCGATGATTTTAGAACTCGTGCAGAAGACTTTAAGCGCACCTTGATGGCATTGGGCAAGACCATTTCAACTGCAACCCGATAACGGAACATGAGTCAATTTACACTTTCTTGGCAAGAAGCTGGTACGACGCGATCGCGCTCTTTCGATCTGACTCAGCCGATTTACAAAACAATGTATGCGCTACGACTCGGACGCGATGCGGAGCAATGTGATGTGGTTTTCGATGATCCAAGTGTATCCAGGCTTCATGCTGAGATTCGTTGGCATCCGACAACTGAGCAGTTCTCAATCGAAAATCTACGCGATATTAACCCGATCGCGGTTGATGGTCGGCTATTGAGTCAAGGAACCCAAATGATTCGATCGGGAACCCTGATCGTGTTAGGAGATACAACGATTCAGGTCACTCAACCCCAGCAAGACTTCGTAATCAATACGTTTCAACCTCCTGTGCTTGAGACTCCAACTCCAGTAGAAGCCAGAGTTCAACCTGTTCGATCGCCTGTCAGTTCTGTTACGTTCAGTCACTATCTCCCGCTTGCAGGCACGAGCCGAGAGTTAAGACAACAAGGCTATCTTTTACCCGGTGTTATTACAGTAATCTGGGTAGTTTTGATGTTCTCAAGCTTAGGTCGCCCTGGCGTTTTTAACTTACTATTAGCCGTTTATTTAGGCTTTGCTGGTTTTTATCTCATCTATAAACTTTGTCAAAAACGCAAGCCAGGATGGGTGTTGTTGATTCCAATGCTCATGACCCCGATTTTGCTCTTAACTCCAGTTTGGGGTGCGATCGCGTTTTTCTTTCGGGTGATTCTTCCAGGTCGCATTCCCGATAACGATGAGATTGGCTTTATTCCTTTGTTTATTTCATTCTTTTTTGGTGCGGGTCTTGCCGAAGAACTATTAAAAGCCATTCCAATTTTTGTTTTAGCGTGGCTGGGTCGCGTGGGTACACCTGCGTTGCGTCAACGATTAGGAGTCGCAGAACCTTTAGACGGAATCATATTTGGAGCTGCTTCAGGATTAGGATTTACTTTGCTTGAAACATTGGGACAGTACATTCCTGATTTAATTCAATCCGTTGCAATGCGAGCTGATCCGGGTGCAGCACAATTGATCGGACTACAGCTTCTCATTCCTCGGATTGTTGGCTCTGTGTTTGGTCACATGGCTTATAGCGGTTATTTTGGTTACTACATTGGACTGAGTGAATTAAAGCCTAGAAGACGCTGGCAGTTCTTGGCAACAGGCTATTTGATTGCATCGGGGATTCACGCTTTTTGGAATTCAAGCTCTGCGTTAGGAAATTGGGCATTAGGACTGGCTGGGATTGTTGCTTACTGTTTGCTGATTGGAGCAATCTTGAAGGCTCGTCAGCTTTCGCCTAATGTCAGTCCTAAACCTTTATAGAAGGCGCTTGAGGTAGTTCGTGTATGGTGTCACGCGACCTTGAAAACAGCGATTGATTTGAGCGAACAATTCTGTAAGTTGATTCGAGATCGTCACGTTGAGCAATTTGAAGCCTGGTTAGAGCAAGCAACCCGAAGTCAACTTCTACCCTTCGAGAAATTTGCACAAGGACTCCAGCAAGATTATGAAGCGGTCAAAGCAGCAATGTCCCTGAAAGAGCTAGATCTCGCATTAACAGCAATGGCGCAGGTTCCTTCTTTACCGGAGAATCAGAAGTTTTTGCGCCAACAATTTTTATCGATCGCGTTAGTCTACATTGAGCAAGACCACAGAAGCAATTCCGCTTCTAGAGCATCTTCTCAAACTATCCTAACAATTTTGCATAACCTCAGCATCCAAGACACTATACCTATTCAAGACGTTCACAATCTATCTCAATCAATGAAACATCAGCATTCTCAAACCCGATTCATTGCACTCTTCGCTGGGATTCTGAGCGCGATCGTGATTTCTGGAAATAGTGTTAGCGCAACTGCGGCTCTCGTCCAAACTCGTGAACAAGCGATCGACTGGCAAACCGATTTCTTTCTTCACAAAGTGAATCCTGAATTGAATGGACGCAAACTCCGCTCAACCGATGTTCGATACATCCGAGAATGGAATGCGATTCGCAGAGCCGTTGCTCAACAAATGAGACCGACTGCAACCAACTGTGTAGGCGATCTGTACTGGGAGCTTTTCGACTATGACGGAATCAACGGACTTCTCTCTGGTCGTCGTCCTGCTCGATCGTTCGATCGTATTGCGGATGCAATCTTTTACAGTCGCCATCCTGAATTTGTAGGTCGATCTCTTTCTTCTGCGAATTCTGCGCTTGCTCGTGAATGGAGCCAGATTCGTCAAGCTATCAGGGTCGAACAACCTTGTAGCTAGTCCACTTTTTCGATGCAGAGACCGTTCAGTTGATTCATTCTTCTCAGTACTTTAGCGCTGACCAATCTTGGCAGCATGATGCTTTGTTAATTGTCGTTAGCTGGAGCTTTTCTGATGCAAACTCGAAGCTATAAGTCTGTCTCAAAATTCCTGGCTTTAAGTGCATTGTCTTTGTCGATCGCTTGTTCTGGTAGCATTCCTCTGATTCTCAGTACTCCAACCATTGTTCATGCTCAAACTCGCCAACAATCGGTTGATAGTGTATTATTTTAGGTGCGATCGCAGTTCGCAAACTACGATCGGCTGATCCAGCTGACATTTTTTAAACTGCTATCGTAAGAAGCCCGATCGTAGAATGCTCAAAATCAACCACAAGCCCAGAAAACTCGCAGCAGCAAACAGGACATCACTGACCCAATACACTTGACTCGATTGAGTATTTGAAGAAATAATCGCCGCACCCATAATCAAAGAACCAACCACAATACTAAAAGACACCCGATTTGCAGAAGCATCGATCGTGCGTCTCAAAGGTTCTGCTTCTCGTACAGAAAGGTTCCATTGCAGTGTTTCTGAAGTCACTCGATCAAGCAATAATTCGACTTGTCTCGGTGATTGCAGCGACAGATTCTTCACATCTAACGCAGTTCGCAACAATGCAATTAATGGAGCTTCCCCAACAATTTGCCGCTGAAACACTTCGGTCATCATTGGGCGAATCTTGTTTGGAATATTGAAGTTTGGATCAAGCGATCGAGCAATTCCTTCTAAATTCGCGATCGCTTTTGCACAAAGCCCTAAGTTTCCAGGCACTCGAACTTTGTTATCTCGAACTACTTGCAACACTTCATAAACCAGCTTACTAAAGTTGACTTGCGAAATATTCAAACTATAGTAGCGGCGCAACAGTCGATCGAACTCTGTTTCTAGCTTCACTCGATTAATCGGTTGTACGGGTGGTGCAAGCTGGAGAACTAGCTGAGTACATCTTTGAGCGTCAAGATTGACGATCGCTAAGACTAATTCCAGAATTAACTGCTGTGTTCTCGGATCAAGTCGTCCCACCATTCCACAATCAAGCAGTGCAACCCGACCATCATTGAGATAGAAGATGTTACCAGGATGGGGATCTGCATGGAAGAACCCATCTAAACAGATCTGCTGAAAGAATGCCCGAAGTAGCAAAGTAGAGATATCTTCTCGCTCTTGCAAATCTGTTGTACCATCAAATCCAATGGGTGGAAATGCAGAAAGCACTGCAACACCATCTAACCACTCCATTGCGATCAGCTTATCCGTCGTGTATTCCCAGTAAATTTGAGGTACAACTAATTTGGTTGAATCAAACCAGCGAGTACTTCCTAGATTCTGGCGCAGTTGATCCGTATATCTAGCTTCCTGAGTGAAATCAAGCTCATTTCTCAGTGCTTCTGCAAATTCTTCTGCGATCGACACAATATCGTAGTACTGCCCAAATTCGGTTTGTGCGACTAACCTTGCAATCAGTCGAATCAGCGAAATGTCTTGTTCAACGACCGCGCTCAATCCGGGACGCTGAACTTTAAGCGCAACCGGACGACCATCTTTTAGGACAGCCCGATGCGTTTGTGCGATCGAGCCTGCGGCAACAGGTTTATAGTTAATCGAGGCAAAAATTTCCTCGATCGGTTCGCTGAATTGTTTTCGCAACATGACTTCAACTTCTGCCCAATCGATCGGCGGCACTTCAGCTTGAAGCGTTGAAAGTGCGTCGATGTATTCCGCAGGCAGCAAATCAGGGCGCGTACTCAGAAGTTGTCCCAGTTTGACGTAAACGGGACCCAAATCAACCAGAATATTTCGCAGAACAGCGGGTGGTGGGAGTTTTGGCTCATCAACTTTACCACCTGTGAGCAGTCGCCGCATGTAGTCCCATCCATTCCGGAACACGACTTCTACGATTTCACCTTGACGAGAGCTAGTTTGGACAAGTCTAGAAAACATAGAAGAATTGGGAATGCGGTTCTGCTTCCTAAAGTAACGTAAACTGGCGAATTTCAGCTATCTACTTTGAGAAGGAGGGAAAGTCGGAAAACCGACCAAATCGATCGCAAAAAACAAGGTAGGCTAGAAATAATCGCGATCGAAGAAGTTCTCCTGGAGTGGCGCATGAAACGATTCTGGAGTGTAGCAAGCAAAGTTTTAGGGAGTGTTTTCCTCTGCGGTGGCAGCGTCGTGTCGATCGCGCTTTCTCTATCGATTCTGGCACTGCAACCTCCAACGTGGGCTTTGACGCTGTTGCTGATTCTGCTGGTGTTCTTTGGTCTGACACCTAGCGCGATCGGGGGATTATTACTGTATGCAAGTTCTAAAGCGAATCGTCATGCAATTCGCGATCGCTTTTTTCAATTGCTTCATATTAAACAAGGTCGAATCTCGCTGCTCGATTTCTCTAGAGCGACTCGGCTCGAACCTGAAATTGCTCGTCGCCATTTAGATCTATGGGCACGCGAATATGATGCCAACTTTGAAGTGAGCGATGCGGGTGAAATTTACTATGTGTTCTCTAACGAACTCATCCCGTTACCACCTGCCAATCAACCGTTTGAAGTCGCTCGGCAAGTGGTAAGAGAAATTTGGCGATCGTTCTAAAGGAATGCTGGAACTAGGTCAGCCCTCTTTTCACGTCTCGTACCCTTTCTCTTCAATCCAATCAAAAATCTGCTCAAGTTGTGTCAATGTCACCAAGCCATATTGCCATAGCACCATTGGCAGTGGATCACGTTGCGATCGTCCTTGACGTAGGGCGAGTTGGATTGACGATCGGGGTAATGACAGATCGTGATGCAAAAATTTAATGAATGCGCGTCGCTTATGACGATTGAGCATCGGTTCGCTCCCTGAATAGGTTGAAACGACAGAGCCAGTTCAACACCTGGGATTGCTTAACGCACACTCGAATGAAATGAGAACAAGTGAATACGTTAAATTCTCCGCGCAATCTCGCTCTAGTGCAAAGAGCAGAAATGGCGCGGCAATCCGTGTGAACGAAGGACACTAACGATATCAGAGAATGGATAAAAACCTGATCGTGAGTCTCCCCTCAATGCCGACGAAGTTAGCTGACGGGCTAGGACTGAGAGATGTCCTTCTCTACACTGAGATACGCCCCAAACGTGGTTCCTCCGCTTCAGGAATCAATTCCTGGATTAGGCTGACTGCTGTTGCCGATCAGAATAGCGGGATGAATTTGGTCTGTCAACCGTTTGCGATGTTGGTTGGATCACTGAGTTGAATCACTGAGTTGATTGCATTACTTAGACAAAATGTTGTTCACGGTATAGCAGTACCTACTTCAGTTATGACAAGGGCAAACGAAAGGAATTGCCCTTGTCATACCATGAACGAATCGAACCTCTTCCCTACTGCCTGGATGCCTGATCATTTGATTGTTAGCTTCGCTGCGCTAGTGGGCGTTCGCGCCATAGGGTGATCGAGTTATTAATCGGTTGCAGTTGCGTTCCGGGGAAGTAAAAGCTGAGAATGCGATCGCTTGTCCAGCCTAATCGACCCAGATGATACGATCCGACTTGACTCATTCCGACTCCATGTCCGAAGCCGCCACCTGTGAAAACAAAGCCCTTCAGCGTTTTCTTATCCATCATGGCATCAATATAGAACAAGGTACTCGCAGGTGCTTCAAACACAGTTTGGATGTCGTCTTTCTCAAGCTCGATCGTGCCGGCATCGGTAATAATTTGAGACTTCAGAATGCGTCCACCATTCGATCGTTGAGTGATCTGAATGTTCTGGATCGTTTTGAAGTTCACCAACGGATGCCGCACTGCTTTCAAATACTCTCGTAGCTCTTGATTTAATTGGGCTAGCGGAACTTGATAACGCCAGCGGAACATATCCGTTCCATCTTCGTTAAAGCCTTTTTTCTGATTGATAAACGCTCGGAAATTCCGCTCATCTGCTAAACTCCGGGCTTGCAAATCCCACAATGGATTGACCGAATCAACCACAGCTTTGAGATACGGACGATCCCAACCATGCCAAATATCGTTAAATCCTGCCGTAACACCGCCACTGGTTGAAGAATAAACTGCATCAACCAGTTCATTTTGATACGTCAGAACTTTGCTACGAGTTGCCTCGATCGCTCGATCGGTCGAGGGTGCAGCCCCCTCCAATCCGCGATACACCTGACATTGAGTGGTCGCACACAATTGATAGTTATCAATCACAAATCGCCGCAAATTCCTTAGTGCATATGTTCTCGCTAACACTGCCTGAGCTTCTAATACCGGCTGAGGTGCCCAAGTTCCAATCTCATGCGGAACTACCCCTCTGAGGTAGGTTTCCACTCCAACAAAATTGACCAGCGTGAAGTTTCCATACGCATTGGGTTGAACTCGCAACACACCGCCATACGGACGATTCGGAAGATCGTCTTTTTCTCGATCGACTTGAATCACGTTTGATCCTGAAGCAATATCGATCACATCGCGCGTATACCGAAATCCGTTTAAGACCAAACTCGGACGCGGCACCTCTTGAATCACTCGACTTTCGATCCGAGCCGTCTGAATTCCTTTCGCCTGCAAGCTTCTAAGCAATAATCGTCGGACTAACGGAGTGTTATACACATCGCGCTTTGCCCATACTTGCCATCGATCGGGCTGTGCAATTTCAACCTCGATCCCTTGCGCTCTCCATTCTTGTGCCTGATCTTCCGCAGATTCAAAGCTCCGATGCGTACTAAAAATAACGCGCTCTTCCACCACAGGCTGAGGCAGCTTTTGCATCACTGTTTCGAGCTTAATCTCTTGTGCAGTGAGCGTTTGCGGTTTGCCATTCGTATCAAATCGAATCGTTAATCGATCGCCCGAATTCGCTTTCAAAGTCATCGTGTCTTTTGTACGATCGCCGAATCGCTGCACGATGCCAACTTGAATTCCAACATCAGATTGAGCATTCGCGGATGTTGCAAACCCGACTAACACAGAAAAAGCGAGAACGAAGGGATTGAGTTTAGTCAATGTCAAAGCCAAGGGAGTCAAGCCTCTTTCTATTCAGGAAGGGGACGTGCGGCAGAGGTAAAAACCTGTGTCTGATTGTAATGGGATTTTTACGGATCAGAACGAATCGATCGTGCTTTTTTATCTGTTCAATCTTCGCCGCACCGTTTCGCCGATCCGGAGTCAAAAATCAATTTGCAAAAAATGGTTGCAACTCGAAGTCATTATGACTATGATATAGAAGTCGGGTGAAGAGCAGATCCAATGAAAGTTCAAGAGATCCCCATTAATCAAATCCGTCGTCCCTTGTTTCGGCAGAACGACCAAGAAAAAGTGAAAAACCTTATGGCATCGATTTCCGAAATCGGACTCCAAGAGCCGATCGATGTCCTAGAAGTCGATGGGCAGTACTATGGATTTTCAGGCTGTCACCGCTACGAAGCCTGTAGCCGTCTCGGACATGAAACGATTTTATGCAATGTTCGTCGCGCTCCGAAGTCAGTTCTTAAGCAACATTTAGCATAAATTTCGATCTGGCTACGAGATAATAGCCAGTGCTGGAGCGCTCTCTTTTTCCCAGAATTTAGTAGGAGAAGACTATGATGAGTCAAGTTGCAATTGGCATCGAAGATACGAAACGACAAGCGATCGCAGAAGGTTTATCACGCTTGTTAGCAGACACTTACACGCTGTATTTGAAGACCCACAATTTCCACTGGAACGTGACAGGTCCCATGTTCCAAACACTGCATACGATGTTTGAAACGCAGTACACTGAGTTGGCGTTGGCAGTGGACTCGATCGCAGAACGGATTCGAGCTTTGGGATATCCCGCTCCCGGAACGTATAGCGAGTACGCCAAGTTAAGCTCGATCGATGAAACTCCTGGTGTTCCCAAAGCTGATGAAATGATCAGGCTTTTGGTGCAAGGACAAGAAGCCGTTGTGAGAACAGCTCGATCGTTGTTCCCGCTGGTAGATGAAGCGAATGATGAACCAACTGCCGATCTGTTAACTCAACGGATGCAGGTGCATGAGAAAACCGCTTGGATGTTGCGAAGCTTGTTGGAATCGTAGTTTCGTAAAACACATCAATTAAGTAAAGCCGCTGGATGCTGTTGGTATCTGGCGGTTTTCATTTTATCAAATTCGATTGTATTAGGATTGCATCCTCCCCATAAGCGAGCTTACACAGGCTATGGCGTAGCTTAACGCTTCGTTTCCTCGATCGCTTTTTCAGCCTGTTTCATTTCCTCAATCTTGCCTTGCTCTTCAAATAGCTTTCTTGCAGTATCGAACGCCTCGATCGCATCTCTCGGAAGATCTCGCGCTTTCAATGCAATGCCCATTTGGTAATACGCATAAGCATTGTTCGGATCGAGTTTCACCACTTCTCGAAATGCCAGCATGGCTCGCATCGTTTCGTTTTGCGCCAGTGCAGCTTCTCCAAGCGCAAATTGAGCCTCGACCAAGTTGGAATCAAGATTCACCGATCGCTGAAT
>JADEXW010000924.1 GCA_015206935.1 Pseudanabaenaceae cyanobacterium LEGE 13415
CTCTTAGTTTGATTTTCGCTTGATCGTTTCTAAGCGTGAATGAGTTGTTACCATGAATTCGCTGTTGATGCAGTTGTGCAGTGAGCGCGATACCTTTAGAAATCGCAAAACTGGCATATTGCAGATACGAATCATTCAATGAAACACCTTCTCCTTCGGGCATTGGAAGAATTTGCTGTAAGTGCGATCGACGATACAAATATCCATCTGTTCCAGGGAGTGGGAGTGGAATTTGCTTGAGTGTGCCTTGCTGCATTTCCTGTCGCAAATCGAACTTGTAAATCGCTTCAGGTCGCAGCGCTGGAGAGTTTTCTAGCGGAAATCCAGATCGATCGACAAAGCTCAATTGATGATATGACCAACCTGCGTCAGGATGATTCAGTAAAGCTTGAAGCTCGATTGAAATGCGATCAGGGACGAGCAAATCATCTGAATCGAGAAAGCAGATAAACTCTCCCCGACTTGCTGCAAATCCCGCATTAAACGCAGAAGCTTGACCACCATTGGATTTTAGAATTGGAATAATGCGATCGCGATAGTGTTCAATCACAGTACGAGACTGATCGGTTGAACCATCATCAACGACAATCACTTCAGTATTTGGGTAGGATTGTGCGATCGCACTCTCGATCGCGGCTCCAAGATACGCCGCATAGTTATAGTTATTGATAATGATGCTAACCAGTGGAAGTTCTTGCATCGGTGTTACCCCGTCTTAAGAGCGCGAAAATGCTTCAGATAAGTCGTGAGACGGTTTCGAGCTTCGGGCAGCAAGAATGCCAAGCCTAATCCACCCACCACCCACCAACCGAGTTGATAGCTAAACATTGCGATCGTAAAACCTGCCCACCAGATCGCAGCAATTTGATAGTTCGGACTACCAATCAAGCGATGAATGGATAAATGCGCCACAACATAAGTGACGATCGATAACACTTCCGCCCAAGCATATCCAGCAATTCCAGAATGCGGCACTAGAAAGAATGCGAGAATTCCAAATAAGATCACATAGGCTGCATGAAACGCGGTCACTTCCCAATTGCGTCTTAGAACATACAAGGTTGAACAATGTAAGTTAAAGGCTGCATTGGTAAGATAAGTCACACCAAGCAACGGAAAGATTGACATTGCGGGTATCCACTCCTCCCCGAACATGAGCGGAAACACGATCGGACCAATCCAGCTTGCCAAAACTAAAATCGGTCCCAAGGCTAAAAGCTGAAGTTCCATTCCTTCGGAAATGGCTTGTTTCAGTCGTTTTCCGTCGCTTTGGAGTTGAGCCAGAGCCGCGATCGAGATTCGATAAGTTGCCGCTTTCGCAAAGCTCAATACCTCTAACATCCGAATGGCTAAAGCAATTTGTCCGACGGCTGTTTCTCCTGCAAACCGTCCCACAATCAAGGGATTGATCAGCGTCTTCAGATACCAAACCCATCCCGAAGCTGAAACGCCCAATCCATAAGACAGCATTTCCTTAATTCGATGCTTATCCCAACACAGTTTTGGACGCAATCGCGACACCGCCCACAGCAAAATACAAGTTTGAGTCTGATGAGCGCACCATCCAATTGTCGGTGCCCAAGCTCCAAATCCTTTCAGCGCTAAACTCAGTGAAAC
>JADEXW010000242.1 GCA_015206935.1 Pseudanabaenaceae cyanobacterium LEGE 13415
GAGCAGTGGGATTGAGTCGATGTTGCAGAATTAAGACAACACTATCAATTCCAGCATGAAGATCAACGGATTTTTTCTCTGCTTCGTCGAGTCGGGAAAAGGTACGCAGACTCAGAACAATATCGCGAATTCGCTCACTGCCGCTCCGCATTGAGGTGAGCAACTTTTGTAGGTCGAATATCATAAATTCTAGATCCGTTCGCTCGATCGCAGATTCAATGTCCGGAGTGGGAGTAGGATACTCGCTTTGATAAAGTCTAATCAGATCTAGCAAGTCCTGAAAATAGTTGGTTGCAGGAGTCAGATTGCTGTGAATGAACGTGATTGGATTGTTGATTTCATGAGCAATTCCAGCAACCATTTGCCCTAAAGAAGACATCTTCTCGCTTTGAATCAGTTGCGTTTGCGCGTGTTTTAGCTCTTTCAAAGCTTTAGAGAGACTTTGGTTTTTTTGTCTTAGTTCTTGAGTGCGCTGTTCAACTTTTTGTTCCAATGTTCGATAGAGAATTGCATTCTGAAGTGAAATTGCTGCTTGTGCAGTAAGAATTTGCAGCACTTCAAGCCGATCGCTGGTAAAGGCTCCAGTTGCAAGATTGTTTTCCAGATACAAAACCCCGATCGATTGACCTTGATTTTGCACAGGCGTACACAGAACACTCTTAGAACGGTGTTTCCGAACATAGCGATCGTTCGCAAAGGCAGCTTCAGTATAAGCATGATCTAGCACGATCGCTTCTGAGGTTCGCATCACGTAATGCACGATCGATTGCGGAATCAGATCACTTTGTTCTACTGAAGTTGCCGCAATCAAAGACGCAGTTTGAGGAGTTGCTTGGGCGACGACTTGCCACTGTCCATTCTCTGGAAGCATGAACACACAGCGTTCCGCTCCTGCATTCTCGATTGCCACCTGCATTAGGGCTGAAATGAGTGTTTCTAGTTCGATCGCACTCGATAAAGCTTGGGAGGCTTTGACGATCGCGAAAAAGTCCAGCATCAGTGTGCCTTTCATGCTGCTCGACAGAGAACTAATTCCATCCGATGAAGTCGTGATGTGAGAAGTTGCTTGCCGTTTTGCGAACTGAAGGAGTGCAAACTGTTGTGGATAATTCGTCTCTAACTGTTGAACTTTCGCCAAAGCTCCCCAGCGTAAATAGCCATAGTACGCATCGGCAAAATAAGACTGAGCAAGCTTGTTCTTTTCCCACTCACAGTAGAATTGCATCGCCAGTTCATTCGCGATCGCGGCTTCGTGTAGATAACTCTGCTGGTGTGCAGTTGCGATCGCACGATCGTACATCTCGATCGCTTCTAGTTTCTGCCCTAACACTCGGTAGCGTTCTGCCTCAACTAGCTCAAATTTGTGCTGATAGTTCATTGGCGCACAGTTCGCCCAGTGTGAAAGCTTGACCTGGTTCGCTGTGATTGTCTCTAAGATATGAAACTGCTGATCCTCAGAAACATTGGGATAAACCGCGAGTCGAGTCAACGAATCGTAGAAGTAGAATAATACAGCCGCAGGATCTGAACTTAAACTGTCTAAACATGCAACTGCAAGATCGGCATATTCCAAGCCTTGCTCATACTCCCGAAATAGATAAGCAAGCATTAACTTCTGAATGTAAGTTCTGCAAATACTACTATTGTCGTTGCACTGCTGATAATGCCGCAAAGCTAAAATCTCGTTGTAGCTTTCTCCAACGAGGATACTCGGATGCTCAGACGGGTGTACGAGATTGAGTACGGCTTGGTGCAGCATTTGATTAACGGATCGAGGAGTTTCTTGCTTCAGTTGTACGATCGCTTCAGTATAAGTCGCAATCTCTTGAGCAAGCGGCATCAACTCCTTGCCAACATAATAGGAATACATACAGTAATTGTGAAGCCCAAAAGCAGCGGCATCTAGATCACCGACCTTCAATCCTAGTTGATAAGCTTCAAGCAAATTGGGTAAAGCGCTATGGAGCGGATCGCGCCAATGCTTGATGAAGGAATTGACTACCATCATCGTAATGGGCTTCAGAGCTTCGACCGAGTAGTGTTCTAAAAGCGCGATCGCGAGTTTTCCAAACTGATACCCGTTCTCAATGTCTCCTAATCCACAAAGAACATTTCCCTGAGCCGCATAAGCAGACGCAGATTCAGGAGCATTGCCGTATTGCAAAGAGAGTTTCACTTGCTGCAAAACGATCACACTCAGCAGGGTTGGAGAGATAAAATAGGCTGCACCCATCATGCTCGCCAAAACCCGCATGGTAGAAAGCATGATGAGATTCGTCATTGGAGGAAGGTGAACGAGATTGGCAATCTCCTGCCCAGAGAATTGAGCAAATGTCTCCTCGAATGCTTGCTGAAGATCGGCTTCAGTCGGCTGCCCTGGTAGAGTAATACCTAACTGTTTAAGAATGGTTAGACCTGATGCGATCGCAGCTTTGCGGTCTCCTTGAGCTTTCTTTGCATCGATTAGAATCTGATAGGTTTTGACTTGTTCTAATGGCGTTTTGGCTTGTTTCAGCACCGATTGGATAGATTGCTCCATCGCGGCAAAATCACCACTGAGATAAGAAGTTTCTGCGGCTTCCTCGTGTAACTTCAGGGCAAGATCATAAAACTGCCAAGGGTCTGAGCCGAGCAATTTAAGCCCAGTTCTACAATAGTCAGCAGCGGCTTGATAAGCGGTGGAAGCTTTTGCTTTTTGTCCAGCTCTTAGATTTAATCGCGATAGTTGTTCACGCTCCTGCACATCATAGATTAAGCTGGCTCCGAGATTGAGAGAATTGACGATCGCAAATAGATGATCGTCAAGTTCTGTTTCTGGAATCATTTGCAGCAAGAGCTTTCCGATCTTTAGATGAGTTGCAGGCTTCTTATCATCTGCGATCGACTGGTATGCGGCTTGCTGAATTTGATCATGAGCAAATCGATAACAAACGACTGGCTGATCCTCTGCGATTAATTCCGCAGATTGAAAAATCTTGTAACTGTCATCGGTGGGAAAAATGAGTTCTTCTTGCAGTGCATCCCAGAGATTCGCAGCGGTTTCAGTTGGGGATTGTTCTGCGATCGCTGATAGCACTCCTAAGTCAAACGAATTTCCAATGCAAGCCGCAAGTTTCAGCGCGTCTTGGGTAGTTTTTGGCAGTTTCTGTAGCTGGGATGCCATGAATGTGACGAGATCATCTGCTAGCATCACCGTTTTGCTCTGCGTCAGATCATAGTCCCAGGCTCCTAGCTGAAAGTCAAATTGAATCAGTTTTTCTTCGTATAGCAGTTTGAGGAATTGCCGAATGAAGAAGGGATTTCCCTTTGTTTTGTGATACACCAACTCCGTGAGCGGAGCCGCTTGTTCAGAAGTGTAGTGAAGCGTTTCAGCGATCATCTGATTCAGGTGCTGCGGCTCCAGAGGGGTCAGCGCGATCGTATTAATTAGCGTTCCATTCTGCTCGATTTTCTCAAGCGTTAGCATCAATGGATCAGCTTGAGTCACTTCCTCTTCTCGGTAGGTGCCAATTAACAGTAAGTACCCTTTGTTGCTATCTTCCATCAAGACTTGCATCAATTGAAGCGATGCTAGATCTGCCCACTGAAGATCATCTAGAAAAATGACTAGCGGATGATGTTCTTGGGCAAACACTTGGATGAATTGCTGCAACAGTAAATTAAAGCGATTTTGAGCAGCAATGCCTGTGAGTCGAGGCGCGATCGACTGTTCACCTAGCACCGTTTCGAGTTCAGGAATAACTTCGATCAGGACTTGGGCATTTTCGCCTAATGCTCTCAATAGCTTTAATCGCCACCGTTCGAGTTGCGCGGTTGTTTCTGTAAGTAACTGTTTGATCAGATCTCGAAAGGCTTGAATAAACGCTGAAAAAGGAATGTTGCGCTGGAATTGATCGAATTTTCCTTGAATTAGATAGCCGCGTTGATGTTCGGTTGCACTTTTGACTAAGGGTTTCTGTACTTCCTGAATTACGGCAGTTTTTCCCATGCCGGAAACTCCGGAAACCAGCATGATTTCACTTGCGCCTTTAGTAATGCGATCGTAAGCTGCAATCAAAGCTTCGATCGCTTGCTCCCGACCATACAATTTTTGAGGCATGACCCAGCGATCGCAGTAATCCCGTTGAGCCAATTCAAACGCTGGAATTTGTCTTGCTTTGTTCCATTCTTGCTGACAAATTTCGAGATCGTGCTTGAGTCCCCGCGCACTTTGGTAACGGTCTTCTGCATTTTTCGCCATCAATTTCATGACGATCGCAGCTAAAACGGATGGAATCGCTGGATTAATCTGATTGACTGGAATCGGTTGTTTCGCAATGTGCGCGTAGATCAACTCCATTGCATCCTCAGACTGAAAGGGAAGCTGTCCCGCTAGCAATTCGTAGAAAGTCACACCCAACGAATAAAAGTCAGTGCGGTAGTCAATTCCACGATTCATTCGTCCGGTTTGCTCTGGAGACAGATATGCGATCGTACCTTCCAGAATGCTCAGATTGGTTAAGGTTTGCGTTTCTCTTGGCAACGAAGACGCAATACTAAAGTCGATCAGCTTAACTTGCTTCGTTTGTGGATTAATTAGAAGATTGTCCGGTTTAATATCTTTGTGAATGATTCGGTGTTGACATAGATCATTCAAAATCTCTGCAATTTGAATTGCGATCGGCAAAAATTCTTCAACACTGATTTGATAGTGTGAAAACTGAGTTGCATAGTTCCGCAGCGAAATTCCACCAAAATCTTCAGCAACAATAACATAACGATTTTGATAAGTCTCCAACTGGTAGGAGCGAGCAACACCCGGCAAGTGAATATCTTTTGTTAGTGTATATTGATTTTTGAATTGAACAAGCTCGATCGTATCGGGGTAAGGATTCTTGAGCAGCTTGAGAATAACAAATTTGCGATCGGATTGCCGCAGGGCGCGATATACCAAAGTTCGCGAACCATCATAGAGTGTCTCAAGGACTTCGTAGCCAGCGAGATGAATGGATGTTGCTAACATGGAACAGTGAGGGCACGACTTAAACGGGGCATGTTCAGTGTGCCCACACTGATCAACGAATAACAGTCAGAATTTGCTTAGGCGGTGACTAATGCAGCCTTGGGTTCGATCGAGTGCTGGAAGAAGTTGAGCAGCGGTTGAATGTGTGCTTCTTGCTTGAACCATTCAGCATCTAGATCTTCGAGCAAATGCACCTCGCGAATCAGTTTTGCACCTTGGTATTCCCGCACAATCGGATGCAGGAAAGTACTTTGTTGAGCATGACTTGGATGCGGATTGCGCTCGATATTAAAGGGATCACCAGAGATTTTTCCAAACTCTAGCGTGATAGTAAAATAGCGATCGAACTGTCCCAGTCGTCCCTCGTGTAAGTAATCGAGCGGTACTTCTTCGTAGTAGAAGGCGTTCTGCCCTGAAATTGCAATCACATCGCCCAAGAATCCGAACTGTTGCCACAGCGCTGAACTTTGATTGATCCGTTTAATGATGGTTTGCACCATTGCTTCTGGTGTGGATTCGATCGACTCAAACTGCCAATCTTTACCGTGGTACTTCGATTCAAAGATGTTGTGCAGCGCTCGAATGTTGTAGCGGAAGCCATGAATAAAGCCAGAACTCGTTTTCTTAAAGTCTCGCATTTGCATCAAGGTTCCTGCGAAGTACAAGTCTTTGACGTTGACGGATTCCCATTCTTCGGTTTGTTGTGGGAATCGATCGTAGATCACGGTATTTGGGCGGCAGTTCTCATCAAAGATTGAAGTATCAAAGCGGAATCCTGTGCAGGCGATAACGCGATCGTAAATTAAGTCTTCGTGTTCGCCGTTTGCATGAGTGTAGCTCATAGACACAATGTATTTACCATCGGGTCGGCACTGGATTCGTTCAACCGTGGCATCTAACACGGCGTTCTGACACTTCAGTTGATAGGTATCTAGGAAATTGTTGTTTAGAGCGCGGAGATGTCCCACAAAGTGCGTCTTCCATGCCAGCGTGATTGGATGAGGACTCGCAACGTGGATCACAGCAGCAGCTTCGATCAGTAGGTCTGCGGTTTCAAAAGCAGAGTTTCCTTTGCCCAGAACTAGAACGCGCTGATTCACGTAATCTTGCGGGTCGATCGAGACATCGATATAGTTATCTGCAAGTTCAAGACCTGGAATTTCAGGATAGTAAGGCTTGGAAACACCCGTTGCCATAATCAAACGTGCTGCTGAATAAGTGCGTCCCGATTCATCAGTAACAGTGAAGTGATCATTCTTGGAAACTCTTGCAACTCTGGCGTTGTACTGAACGTTGAGCTGATGTCGATCGGCAAAATCATTTAGATATCTCACCAGATCATCAGTTGCTGGAAAGTACTTCTGACTATAGTTTTTGAACAACAACTGATCATCATCACTGAGCAGCGAATTCCAGTCCCATCGCAGATTGATTTCTGGATCATCGTAGCCTGTGTGAACCTTGTTGATCGAAATCAATCGTCTGCGGCGTGGGTACTGTTTGAAGAAGGTTGCTGCCGATTCTCCAGCTTCCAGAATCAGATAGCGACGGTTTGCTTTTTGCAGAAAATAGCCCAATTGCAGACCTGCGGGACCTGCTCCAATGATCAAATAATCGAACTCAACTTTCGCAGTCATTTTTGTTACAGCCTTTAGGTAAATGAACAAAGAGAAAAGATCAATCAGCAATCTGATTTAGATCGCAGATTTGCAACGTAAAAACACAGAAACATCCGTTCAATCTCATCAAAATCTGACGAGATCAAATTCAATTCAGGGAAGATTCGATTTATGCAACCATTGCTGGAATTTTGTCGAGATGGGCTGGCTTAAATGGATTTTCGCTGGAATGCGTTTTCAGATATTCCATCATTTCATTGAGCGAATCGCTGTAGACTTTGAACACTAGTTCTACAAGCTCGATCGCTTTTTGGCGCTGATCTTCGGTGAGTTCAAGACTTTCTAAAAGTACTTCTCCGCTCTCTGCTTCTGTGGTGTGTTCGGTTTCAATTCCCAAGTGATACCCGCCAAAGTAGCGGTATTCTTGATGAGTCATTTGCTGAAGCTCTCGAACGACTTCAGAAGTCCGAGAAAATGCTACATAGCCTGTTGCCTCGATCGCTTCCATTCCTGCTAAAACCACGATCGGTTCTGCATTAAACATATGAAGTGCAATTTGATGACACACTTGACGAGTTTTGCGAGTTGCATCACCCCAAAAGAAAAGCATTGCATCACTAAAAGAAATTCGCTGATTTAAACCTAATTTTTCTAGGTCTTCTAGAAACCAAACCCAGTGATGATCATCTTCATAGGTTCGACGGTTGATCACTTGTTGAATGCGATCGCTGGAAGGTTCCTTGCGTAAATCAGAGCGATTCAACTCGCCAAATGCCATTACCATTGGGACTGCACAAGGAATCCAGGCTAATCGATCTTGTGGAGAAATCTGTTTATTTTTTAGGAATTGAAAGAGCGGCAATTGAGCAAATTCTCGTTTGCGCTCTTCAATTAATTCGAGGATTTCTTTCATGACAATACTCCTCACAAAATTGTGAATGAATGGGTCGTTTGCCGTAAATTGGCATGGGCAAAATAGAGCTGATACGAATTAGCTCAGGGTTCGCT
>JADEXW010000925.1 GCA_015206935.1 Pseudanabaenaceae cyanobacterium LEGE 13415
CAGTCTATTAACATCACTTTACAGGGAATCGGGAACTTCGTGGGGAAACCGTTGCGCAAATCCCGTCGATCGCATTGCACAACGCAGCGGATAGGATAATCTATATAAGAAGCGACTTGCATTTTTATCGATCATTTGCATCTAAATTATGCAGGGCGGTGTATCGCCGAATGCTGCGATCGCTTTATTTCGCGCCAGTTCTGAGAGTGCTAGTTCATGACGATGCAAGCACATCCCAATTCCACCCCAGAGACCCAAGTGCCACTCCAGATTTTGCTGTTCGTTGATCAGCGTCCTGTGTCGCGAGAGCAGATCCGCCAAATCCGCGATTTCCTGAAAGACCGAAGTGCTGAATGTCCGTTTGAACTTGAAGTGATCGATGTCGGTGAACAGCCTTATCTTGCTGAACACTATCGTCTGGTTGCGACTCCTACACTAATTAAACTTCGCCCGGAACCCCGTCAAGTTCTAACGGGTAGCGATCTCATTGCTCAACTCAAAAACTGGTGGTCTCGCTGGCAACGATCGATTGAAGATTTGACAGAAACTCCGCCACACAGCGAAACGAGCGCCTCCTCGGTCGGGCATTCCACAGAATTGATCAAACTCAGCGACGAGATTTTTCAACTCAAACGCGAAAACGAAGATCTTCAAGCGCAACTTCACTTTAAAGATCAGATTATTTCGATGCTGGCTCACGATTTGCGGAATCCGTTGACCGCCGCTTCGATCGCGATCGAAACCCTAGAAATTGCCCACAAGAAAAAGGACGGTCAACCATCTCGTCTGACTCCAGAGATGACCGCGAATTTGCTCAAACATGGTCGATCGCAGATTCGTACCATCGATCGCATGATTACGGACATTCTCCAAGCCGCACGGGGAACGAGTGCCGAGCTTCATATCCATCCTGAAAAATTAGAATTGGGGGCGCTGTGTCAGGATGTGATTTGGGATTTGAGCGATCGCATTCAGGCAAAACAGCAGCATCTTGAGACAGACATTCCTTCAGATTTACCGATCGTATATGCCGATGCAGAACGAGTGCGGCAAGTGATCGTGAATATTCTCGATAACGCCATTAAGTACACGCCAAACGGTGGAACGATTCAAGTCTCGATCCTGCATCGCACAACTCAGAAAGTTCAAGTGAGCATTCAGGATACGGGTCCTGGCGTTCCTTTAGAGAACCGCGATCGTATTTTTGAGGATCATTATCGGTTGCAGCGCGATGTCGGTCAGGAAGGGTACGGAATTGGCTTATCGCTCTGTCAGCGGATTGTTCGGGCGCACTACGGTCAGATTTGGGTCGATTCTGTTGCCAATCAAGGCAGTTGTTTCCATTTCACGCTTCCCGTGTTTCGCCAGTAGAAGTTCAGTAGTTGTACGGAAGATGAACTGACTGCATTAGAAAAGCACGATGAATTAAGGTTTTGCTTGTGCGAACACGGGTGCGTCGAAGACATCGCAGTTCAGATTCAACGAATCCGAAACCGATTTGAAGTTATTTCACTACATTGAATCTTTAAACTAATCGCAGTGTAGATCAGAGTACGGAGAAGATTCAAACCTCGATCGAGATGCCTGCGCGAGAGGTCTCAGTG
>JADEXW010000926.1 GCA_015206935.1 Pseudanabaenaceae cyanobacterium LEGE 13415
CGTCGGGATTTTCAGCCTGTACTCGATCAGTTGCAATATGGGGAAATTTTGTTAGAACAAATTTCCGGAATTGGCTGTCTGGTGATGAAAGTGCGAATCAGAAACAGTGATACTCAAAAAGGTAAGAGCGGTGGCTATCGTTTGATCTATTGGATTTCGTCTGCGAATCTGATTGTTTTGCTAGACATCTACTCAAAATCCGATCAAGAAGATATTGAGGTAGAAGAAATTCGGCAAATTATTAAAGGATCTAACTCATCTTCTGAATCAACGGGTGATTGAGAGATTTTTGTCAACGAGATCGCATTCTTTGAGCAATTCGAGAAAGTTCGATCGAGGGCGCGATCAAAAACTTTCTATACATCCAACGCTCCAACCATACGACAGCAGATGCTGAATTGGACAATTAATCTTGACTAAAAACGCTATAGTCAAAACATCAGTTTTTCGGAAAGCTTTTAATGTATCAGATTAACTTGAAAGAAGCTGAGACACAACTAGCGAACTTAATTGAACAGGCAGCAGGTGGCGAAGAAGTGATCATCACTCGGAATGATGGCACAGCTTACAAGATCGTACCGATTTGCAATCGAGTCACTATTCCTAAATTCGGCAGTGCCAAAGGACTCATCCAGATGTCAGACGATTTTGATGCGCCTCTGGAAGACTTTGAGGAATACGCTCCATGAGGTTGCTGCTTGATACTCATGCGTTTCTATGGTTCATCGAAGGCAGTTCCGACCTCAGTAGTGGAGCAAGAACGTTAATCGAAGATCAGAACAATCAGCGATTCTTGAGCGTTGCGAGTCTTTGGGAAATGTCGATCAAGGTGAGTATTGGCAAACTAGAAATTGGAATGACTTTTACTGAGTTAGTTCAGCGTCAAGTTTATGAGAATGCTATCGAGCTACTTGAAATCCGATCTAATCATTTAGATGCGTTAGTCCAGTTACCCTTTCATCATAAAGATCCATTCGATCGACTGCTCATCGCTCAAAGTTTGGCAGAGTCCATGCCGATAGTCACAAGAGATGGCGCGTTTAGAGATTATCCTGCGACTTTACTTTGGTAAAAAACGTAACAAGTATGATTTATACTCCTGCATTAGGGAAATAAAAAGACTGATGTAAATAACCTGACTTAAGAAGAGACGAGAATTGAATCAGTATGAGTGAATATGGAGGATTTATTTGGGGAATTGATGAATCAAAGCGCGCGTTTGTTCTAAAGGCGTGTATTGAGGATAACGATACGTTCACCGACACAATCAGCGCATCCGATTGGAAAACGAAACATGCTGAGATATTTCTTATTTCTCTTGATATAAGAAATATTGATTATGCTGCTGTAGTACGTCGTAGCAAAAAAGTGGCTACAGATAAATACGGAATTCGCCTATCTAATTTTGTACAGTTTACACCACGTATCCCAGTTGAAGAAATAGAGAATTTACTTTCATCTTTTGTAAAACGTTATTTTGTTAAATCCTCAACGGGAGTAGGGCAGCGAGTGCCTCCAAAAACTTGGGCTGAAGTTACAAATGTAATTAAAAGTTTAAGACCACAAGCTGCTGAGAATTTTGATAGATTGAGCAGTCTAAGGC
>JADEXW010000243.1 GCA_015206935.1 Pseudanabaenaceae cyanobacterium LEGE 13415
CACCGCGATCGAGGCTGAAGCAGCAGGAGTCAAGCGCAAAACACCGCCAATGGTTCGATTAGAGCAAATTCGCGAAATCAGTCAATTTCTTAGCCGTCCTCCCTTAGAAGCGGCTCGATCGACGGTTGTAATCGAACACGCTGAGACAATGCCCGAAGCTGCCGCCAATGCGCTACTTAAAACATTGGAAGAACCCGGACGAGCGACGATTATTCTTTTAGCGACAAGCATAGAATCAGTTTTGCCGACGATCGTTTCTCGTTGCCAGCGGATTCCATTTGCTCGACTCGATGCGGCATCAATGGCACAAGTTTTAAAAAAAGTTGGACATGCAGAAATTCTTTCTAAACCGCAATTATTAGCGCTTGCTCAAGGCAGTCCGGGAGCCGCGATCGCACACCAGCAAACCCTCGAATCGATCCCGATCGAAGTTTTAGACTCAGTGATGCAGCCTCCAAAATCACTTCGACAAGCACTGACCACTGGAAGAACGATCGCAAAATCGATCGACGGTGAAACCCAGCTTTGGCTAATTGATTATTTGCAACAAGTGTATTGGACAAAAAGCCAGAATGATCGATCGCTTCGTCTGCTCGAAAAAGCGAAAGAACAACTTCTGGCTTATGTCCAGTCCCAACTGGTTTGGGAAGTGATGTGGATGGAGTTTTGCGCTCAACCGCACTGAGCATCAAGCGCCACAAATTTCTTCAGTTTGCAGCGTGGATTCGTGAATGATACGGTTTTCGGAGCAGCAGTCGGAATCGTGGCAATCCCCCAGCGCGACGGCAGTAACAACACTAAATCGCGTTGAACTTCTCGCCAGTACACATGAGGAAATCGCACATAATCAAAGTCACAGTGCCGCATCACTCGTTCAATTCGACGGTAGCGATTGAGTGACCAATCTCGTAAAATTTGCCAAGACGGATGGAGATCCGGCGACAAAATGAACGGATACGTGCGACGGTGCAGTTTTGGCAAGTATTCGTAAATCCAAAACTCCATCATCGATCGATAATCTGGATTGTCATACGCCCTCAGTTCCAAAATCTCAGTGCGCGTGACTCCGAAACGATCGAGCAATTCATTGGGCAAATAACAAAGTCCTTGCACTGCATCTTCGTGCAAATCTCGCAAAATGTTGTAAAACTGATCGACCATTCCAAACGTTCCCGCTAAATGACAAGTTTGAGTTGACAAAAACGGTAAGACCTGGAAGAATGACGAAGCCAACTCGCGCAACATGGTTTCAAAGTCGTCGATCGTATCCAAAACCAAGTTCTTTTGGTTATATCGATCAAGTGCTACAAGGTAGCGATCCCAAGACTCTTGAGAAAGCTGACTCGTCGGATCAGATTGAACAAACCAGCGATCGTGCATCGATTCAAATAAAGAGCGATGAATTCCCGCAGGTTGAACTTTTCCGGTCGATCGCAACCATTGCCATGCAGCATAAAAATCTTGAAACTGCCCAGGTTGCCCATTCATCAATTCGCTTTCTGATAATCGATCTGCCAAGCGAATCCAGTGAATGCGTTCGATCCAAGCTTGTCGAGCTTCTGGCTCAAGTTCCATCACCCAGGCAGCATTATCCTCGTCCTTCAGGGCATCATCCGCGATCGCGCGATGAAGGGACGACCCAACCAACTCAGCAACAGACGTATTCATATCAACAGGTGAAGTTCGGACTAGCCACGGCACACGCTAATTAGAATTCCCAGATTTTGATAGGATTAACGGGTGTCAAGAAAAAACCGTTAAAACCATGAATGAGAGTGAGCAAATCGAATCAATCCGAATCCGTAGCATCTGGGAATTGGAGTGGTGAAGAGCGTGAGAATTAACTTCTCATGAGAGTCATCAGAACGAGGCACGGAACGAAATTAAAAAATGATGTTCGATCGAGAACAGGGTTTCATGTCAAGATAAACATCTCGAATTTGAAGCGAAATAGGACTACGTAATCGGCAAGTTGTTAAAAAAGACACGCTTAATAATCAAGTTTGAATGACCTAGCGATCATGTTACTCGCTTTTACAAAATTGATTAACTTTTATTTTCCTCGATGAAAAGGATAGAGTAAACCCATGTCTTTATTCGATTGGTTCGCGAATCGGCGTAAGTCCGAGACCAAAGCTTCCCCCGCACAAGAACGCGAGATCGCGGATGGTCTTTGGAAGAAGTGCGAGATGTGCGGAGTGCTGACTTATACCAAAGATCTGAGAGCGAATCAGATGGTTTGCTTAGAGTGCAACCATCACATGCGCGTCTTTAGTCCCGAACGGATTCGCCAATTAATCGATACGGATACTTGGGTTGCGATCGATGAACACATTCAACCCGCTGATCCGCTGAAATTCCGCGCTCGAAAATCCTATAGTGATTATCTGCGCGACACGCAAGAGAAAACCAAGCTTACTGAAGCGGTTCAAACTGGAATTGGACAAATCGACGGTTGTCCCGTTGCTTTAGGCGTGATGGATTTTCGCTTTATTGGAGGCAGTATGGGGTCGGTGGTTGGTGAAAAAATCACTCGGCTGATTGAACGAGCGACTCAACAGCGTCTTCCGGTCGTGATCGTCTGCGCGTCTGGTGGCGCGAGAATGCAGGAAGGCATGTTAAGCCTGATGCAAATGGCGAAAATCTCTGGGGCACTTCAGCGTCACCGTGAAAACCGCTTACTTTACATTCCCGTCCTGACTCATCCGACCACCGGAGGCGTGACCGCCAGTTTTGCTATGCTAGGAGACATTATTCTGGCAGAACCGAAAGCAATGATCGCGTTTGCAGGACGACGAGTGATCGAACAAAACTTGCGCCAGAAGTTGCCTGATGACTTCCAAACCGCAGAATATCTGCTGAATCATGGATTTGTGGATGCGATCGTGCCTCGGACTCAACTGAAGAAGACGCTGGCACAATTAATCCGTCTACATCAGCCTGTCGTTCCGACGACTCATACGGTGCAAATTCCGGGCATTAAAACCTTTACGTCAGCTCCGGATTAGAGCCTCGCCGTTTGTTTGTGTATGCCAATGCTCTCTTGGGATTGATTGTCCTGAGAAGATTCTTCTTGCTCAAAGTCGCCCAGACTGAAGAATTCTAGCAATGACCGATCCAATTTGTGCGTATACGGCAGCGTTGGGGGTGAGGACAGAAAAGATTTATTGGGGCAATGAATCAGTCCTACCCAAAATCGGAATTAAGCTCCTTGCCATAAAACCTGAATGGGTAGACCCAATCCGAACGAGTAGCGAGTTAACAGAAACAATGCCAGCACAATGACAAAGAACGCTGTACAGTACAAATCCTGCATCGTACAAGACAGCTTTTCTTGCTTCAGTCCGTAGAGATTCACAGAATATAGCGGCAAATCGCTCAGAGCAACCATGACGATCGCGCCTACTTCCCCGAATTGATAAAACGCCAACGGCATCCCAATTCCAATCATTGCAAACCGCACAAAATTGCTCTGTGCTGAATACATCGGCTTGCTGATCGCCATCAATGCAGGGCTAGTCGTATAAAACAGTACTGAAAACCAAATCCCAGAACAAAGAATCGGCATCATCCAGGTTGCGTGCTGGTACTGATCCCAGTGTTTATTCCTGCCTTGATACAGCATCATGATCACCCAATCGCCGCAAGTGGTTAGGGCTGCGAGTGACACCGCTATCCCTAGTAATAAAAGCCAGCGCTGTTTGACGATTTTTTCGCGCAGATGCGATCGAGGCAAATCTAACTGCTTAGAAATTGCTGGATAAATGACTTTACTGCTCAATTCTCGAATCACATCGCGTGGAATACTTGCCAGTGTATACGCGATCGTATAAACCCCTAACTTCTCAAACGACAGCAGTTTCGCCAAAATAAAGCGATCGGCTTGATCTGCCATAAACATAATCGCGGATGCCACCGCAACCCATTTTCCAAAGTTCTGAATATCTTTCAGCACTTGTTGATCGAGCCTGAATCGATTGCGGTAGCGTGAATCGATAAAATGACTCGCAACCATGTTAATGCCGCCACTGACCACATTCCCGATCGCCAATGACCAAACCGTTGGACTCAACCAGCACAGCACCACGAAAAAGATGAGCGAAACTGCCGTCACTGCAAGATCATAAATCATCAGTTTACGGACTTCGAGATGACGCTCCCAACTCAATAAGGCAGTTGAACTAAAGCCATCTAGCACCGCCGTAAATCCCACAAACGGCAACAGATATAGCAGTTCCCCTTGCGGATCTTGTCCGCGATAGAACTGCGCGATCGGATATGCCAGAATAAAACTCAAAACCCAGATTTGAAAGCCGCGAATCACTTTCAGCGACCAAGCCGTATCCAAAAAGACCGGATCGTCCCCGCGTCGATTATTTACAACGCTCTGTGAAATGCCATAGTCTGAGAACAATTCAATCCCGATTTTGATCGTCGTCACCAGCGCCATCAGTCCAAAAAACTCTGGACGGAGCAGGCGCGTCATGATCAGATTGCTACCGAGTCTGAGGAGTTGTCTGCCGCCGAATCCTGCGATCGTCCAAAATGCACCTCGAATTGCCAACTGTTTAAGCGAATGGGTCATATGATTTATCTGGATCTAGCTGGCATGGCTTGTTGGGCGGCAAGATACCCCCAGAGATAAGCCGTTGGGGAAATGGATTGCATGACGGTGAATTCTGCTGCCATTGGGAAAAAGAAAATGTCTAAATACGATTCGGTAGTGGGCCACTCCATCGCGGCTGGGAAGATCACGTCTTTGAATAGGTCGATCGTCCAAGTATCGCTGTAAAACGTTGGATCATACGGACCATACACGGTGATTCCAGGCGGGGGTTCGATTCCTTGAACGCGCTGATCGAAAACCATCGGATTTTTGGGGCTACGATGTCCAATTCCCGTGGTGTAAGTCATATTATCCGGGTTTGCGCCTAAGGCAAACTGGGTCGCGAGGACACTCGATCGTAAATATTTGCGGTTTTGCGTCAAATAATGAGCGCGAATCATGGAAATTGCTCTTGGCGCTCCCAGTCCGTTTCCCCAGCCCAAAGGCATATAGGGCAAGTCTTTCGACCATTTGAACGCGGTCTGTTCACCCACAGATACAGCGGTATCGGCATCTCGAATTAAGGCAGCGATCGTATTTTTTTGTACGTTCGCATCGACTTGATTTTTCGGCAGTCTTGCGTAGAGAAATGCTGCATCTCGCTGATCGTGTTCATCCCAAACATACACCTCTTTCTGGGGATCTTTGAAGACGGTGGTTTGTAGAAACAATTGATGCCAGGAAGCATCACCTGTGAGTCGATAAAGTTCTAAAGCGGCAAGATTACGGCTATCACGCTCGACTTTACCGGGAGGCGTTTTTGCAGCTTCTCGTTCTGCATATGCCATCGCCCGTAACGCACTTTCCTGATAGGTTTGGGCAAGTTTTGAATCTCTTGACTTCAGTACATTCGCGGCTCTAGCAGCGGCTCCTGCGTACTGATAGCTAGACCACATATCCGGCGCATAAGCATAAACCCGGTAGGAATCTTGCCAACTGGCTTCACCGAGTCGGGGATCACGCTGGGATTGGATTCCGCCTCGAATTCCTCCATCCGCTGTTTGTATCCGACGGAAAAAATCGAGTGTCCAAAGCGCTTCATTGATTACATCTGGCAAGCGGTCTTTGGATTCGGGCAGATTGAGGGAAATCCGATCGAAGTATTCTGGCGAGAGTTCATACAGTTCGATCAACTGCCGTGATACCTCGACGTGCTGAATCCGCCGATCCCAGTCTCCCGCATCAAAATAACCGCCCCAAGCATTCGGAACGACTTTTGTAGTGCTGGATTCTGCCAGTCTTTTGGGAAATTCGACTGAACCCAATCCTTGATCAGTGCTGGCGAGGGTTGCATTCGATTCGTAAACGATCGTGCCATCGTCGGGATGAAAGGGGCGGGGGCGCGTCCATTTCGTGTATGGTTCTTTGAGTGCAATGCCGCTGCGTTGGTGATACAGCCCACGAACTGAAGTGTAGAAAGCATTCCGCCAAACCGTGGAACTGATTTCAAACGAGAAAGAACAGCCGATCGCGTCGATGCAAACTCGGTATTTTCCAGGAGTTTGAACGGGTGTGAAATCCATCCAGTACACATTCGTATGGGAGTAATTTCGCTGCCGTGGATCTTCGTTCTCTTGACTGGTTCGAGAAAGCTGAGTTTTTCCAGTGAAGACTTTACGATTTGTTTTCTCGTCAATCACTGAGAATCCAAGTCCTGCACCATATTCAACTCGTCCTCCATTGCCCATCCAGGTCGAAAGAAAGGCAACTTTGGCGGGATCTTGAGGGGCGAAACCGATATGCGAAACGTGAATGGCTTCGGTGCGAGACACATTCGGTTGATACTTAAACGTGAGGGGTGCGACTTTACTGTTTGGAAAATTGATTTGATAGGTTTTTCCCGGCTTGAGAGCGCTGGGCAACTTGAGATACATTGTGTGCGCCATCGGGAATTCAAACTTCCATTGTCCGACTCGTGCCAAATCGGTCGGTTTGGATTTGCGATGAACCGTCGTTGGATTGAGTGTAGAAGAATACGTCGGATCTTCAGAAGACGTAATGCGAAAACTGGTTACGCGATCTGCCCACTGCGGGTCGAACGGGGACGAAATGAATTGATCAAACGGATAGAAAATATTGCGCTGCTTGCCTGCGAGTGATCCGATCGCTTTCCCGTTGCGAATTACCCAATCTTCTTGAAGTGGGCGGGGTTGCTGGATTTGATCGCCCGCTTGTGGAATGTACGGAGTTTGCTTGGCGCGGATAATTTCGCCCGTATTGATCTGGACTGCTAAGGTGTCGGGCTTCACCAAATAAGCCTGATTTACCTTGATTTCAGGAGTATTTCCGGCATCGACTCCGGAGACATTACAGCCCACGAGGAGCAGTCCAAGACTAGCCGGAAAGAGAGATTGCAGGCGCATCACGTCAAGTTTCCGTAAATTTCCTTACCTATTCTGCATGGAAGCAGTTCATTTGTCCGTAGGTTTGTGGAAATCTTGTGCAATTCGATCGAGTATTTAAAGAAATGATTTTTTCTACCGCAAATTCACGAACTTTCGCTAGTCCTGCCTGATGATCGCGGTAGATTCTTCTGAATGGCACACAGTCGGGTACAGTTTGAAAAAAGTCGTCCGTAGCTCCACGGGTTCGGTTAGCATCGATCGCTGATTTGTTCGTGTGGGAAATTTCAAATATCTAATGTTTCTATGTGAATTTGATAAAAAGTGTCTCTAAACGCTTTACCAATCGTCGATCGTCTCTTTCAGTGGTAATCGTGGATTATACGGATGCGGCTTTTTCTACCCGATCGTTGTTTGCTGAACAGGGACTCTCTCAACATGGATACCAGTTTGTTTCTTGTCGTACCCGTTCCATTTCGGATTGTGGACGGTCAGTATGGATGTGACTATCAGGCGTGTGATGGCTTGATGCGATGGCTCGAACATTTCGAACGCATTGTCCTCGCAGCTCCAGTCCTGCCCGAAAATGAACCCCACGAATTCTCCAAACTGGAAACTTGGAAATCGATCGAGCAGTTACCCAAAGCCGA
>JADEXW010000927.1 GCA_015206935.1 Pseudanabaenaceae cyanobacterium LEGE 13415
GATCAGATTTGTTGTATTGATTGCTTCGATCTGATCCGGTTTGCAAATGAGAAGCTGATCTCTCACTTTGAAAGTTTGGAATGGGCAATGCAATTGTCGGTTGTGCCAATACTATTGTCGGGCAATAGCCTCCTATCTTTGAATCATGGAGCCTCGAAACGTTTCAGCTTCCCCGTCGTAGCCATTTGTACTCAATCGCGCCAGCAGGATTGGCGACAGATGCTATCGAAAGTTTAACCAGTTACTTGACTCGTCTAGCTGAAGCACATCGAGTTTCAGTGCAAACGCTGCTCGACGAGAAAATTCTGCTGTTACTCAAGCCACCCAGAACGTTCAAATATGAGCTTCAATCGGCTCAAAGTTGGTTAGCAGCGACTCCAGAAGTTGCCAAAGCTGTCGAGTGTATTCGGCGTTTAACCTTGCGGCAAGATTTGCAAAATCTCACCCTACTCCCCTGGCAGCACCAGCTTTCAACTCCATCTGTGTTTCACAACGTTCAGCCATTTTGTCCCGCTTGCTTTGAGGAGGCGCGAAATACAAATACTGCGATTTATGAACCGCTGCTTTGGGCGCTTGAGGCAGTCAAAGTTTGCTTACACCATCGCCGATATCTGCACTTTTGGTGTACTTACTGCGGCAGAAAACAGCCGTTTCTCAAGCTAGAAACTCGTCCGGGTCATTGCGCTCACTGCGGGTCATGGCTTGGACTGGAATTGCCGCCTTTCATTTCGACCGAGCCAGAGGAACTAGATTGGCACATCAATCTGGCACAAATGCTCGGACAACGGCTTCAAGCTGCATGGCTGCAAACAAATCAATCCTCGTCGAAAGCACAACGCTCTAAACGAGCGCAAAAGCCAAGCCTGACGAGCCTTTTAGAGAGTTGCTACGAATTAGATGAGACGAAATTGGCAGGCTGAAATGACCAGGCGGCTCGATTTTGAAAGCATAACTTGAGAATCTGGCTCACATTATGCTTACAGTCACAGGCATAGTACATTTACTCTAAGCTTATATTCGAGATAACTAATATTCTGTCGAATATGAATAGTCTAAGACAAAGTGGGAAGGCGTGGTAAAATTAAGTCAGCAAAATTTGAAAATGATTGCTGCATCTATCATTCAAGTTTTTTAATCCGGTTTGTACGATGAGCCTCAATTTTTTTAGAATTTAAAATTTGAGCGATCAACTCAAAATTGCGATCTGTGTTCGTTTCAATACATCGAGGTCAACCGATGTTTTCGCCCTTTCCTGGAATGGACCCTTATTTAGAGTACAGTGTGTTCTGGTCGTCGTTCCACGGTCGCCTGATGGTCGCGATCGCCGATACGATCGCGCCTCAGATTTTGCCCAAGTACTACATCGAGATCGAAACGCGCACCTACCGGGATGAAACGGATGGTGAGTTGCTGATTGGAATTCCTGACCTCGTGATTTCCGAGTCGAGTGAATTTCAAGTTCTTCCAGAAACTGAGGGGGTTGAAGCTTCTGGAGTCGCGACCCAAAATCGCCCACAACAAGTTGAAATTCCAATGGGATTGGAATTGAAAGAGCGCTTTTTGGAAGTGCGAGAATTAGGAACGGATGCAGTC
>JADEXW010000244.1 GCA_015206935.1 Pseudanabaenaceae cyanobacterium LEGE 13415
GTTTTATAGTCCAACGACGGGCTTATGGAACTCCACAGGTTGGTGGAACGCGGCGAATGCACTCGAAACAACGATCGATTATTCGCGTCTCACCAACCAATCGACTTATCGACGCATCATTGCGAACACCTACAACAAGCAGAAGAACACGAAGTTTACTCAAGCAGAAGTCTACGATGACCAAGGTTGGTGGGCGCTCACTTGGATTAAAGCCTATGATTTGACAGGCGAGAAGCGCTATCTGGATACTGCCAAAGCTATCTTCAAAGATATGACCAAAGGTTGGGATTCCAAGTGCGGTGGCGGCATGTGGTGGCGGAAAGATCGTCAATATAAGAACGCGATCACGAATGAATTGTTTTTCACGGCTGCTATTCGGCTACATCAACGCACTGTGAATGATTACGGCAAGGGAAGTTACATCGATTGGGCGAAACGCGGCTGGACTTGGATTCAACGATCGGGAATGATCAACAGTAAAAACCTGGTGAATGATGGGTTAGACGATCGATGTCGGAACAATGGTCAACCGACTTGGACATACAATCAGGGCGTTGTGATTGGTGGCTTAGTCGATATGTACACCAGCACCAAAGATAGTGCTTATTTGAAGCAGGCGAATGCGATCGCGAATGCAACCCTTCAGCATCTCTCGAAAAATGGTGTTTTGCGTGAAGTGTGTGAACCCAATTGCGGTGAGGATGGTCCGCAGTTCAAAGGCATTTTTATTCGCAATCTCGCTTATCTGCATCAAGTCTCACCGAATTCGCGATACAGAGAATTCATTGTGAAAAATGCGTCCTCGATTTGGGCACACAGTCGCAACGATCGACATCAGTTTGGATTAATTTGGGGACAACGATTCGATCGAGCCGATGCAGCCCGACAAAGTTCCGCGATCGATGCCTTAAATGCGACGATTCCGTTTGATTCTTGTGTGGCGAAAGCGGCTGAAGTTCCGGCTCCTTTGTTCTCAGCAGTTCCGATTCAGCCTGAAGTTCGACCGCCTTGGAAGTCAGTCTTTTCGATGATTGTGGGATCTGGATCGAAAGGAGTGATCGGCTATTAGACGGTAGAATACCGACACTGAGAGGGGAACTGAAATGCGATCGCTGTATTTTTTGCTGCCTGGAACTGGGAAACGTTTTGCTTGTGGCGGATTGTGGGCAGAACTGAAAGCCTTTGAACTGGCAAAACAGATTTGTCCAGCCCAAGTTGTGACCTATCGACAACGCGAGAAAGAGACCTTGTTCTTAGATGATGTGCTTCAGCAACCCGATTTGAACAATGTCATCTTTGTGATGAGCTGGGGTTTTGATGTTGCAAAGTTAGCAAAGCGATTACACCACTTCAATGCAATCTACCACGCGCACAGTTCAGGCTATGGTTTTACATTGCCATCGAGTGTTCCGATTATCACAGTGAGTCGGAATACTTTAGGATATTGGGGACAGCTTGCACCGAATTCATTAATCTACTATCTACCCAATCAGATCTCAGATGAATTTAATGTTCGAGGCTTGCAACGTGAGATTGATGTTCTAATTCACACTCGAAAGTCTTCTGAATATCTATTGAATCAACTCATTCCCGCACTTCAGCAACGCTGCAAAGTAGAAGTGATTGATGGCTATGTCGATAGTCTTTCAACCTTGTTCAATCGGACTAAGGTGTATCTCTACGATTCAGCAGAATACTGGGCGCAACAGCGAGTCAGCGAAGGCTTTGGGCTGCAACCAATGGAAGCAATGGCATGTGGATGTCAGGTATTTTCGAGTGTGAATGGGGGACTATCCGACTATTTAGATCCAGGCTTTAACTGTTACAAAATTGCAGGGTATTCGACTGAGTTTGATGTGCAGCGAATTTTGAGAGCGATCGCAGTTCCGAAACCGCTTTTACCGTCCACTTTCTTCGATGAGTATCGCGCTCCGAATATTCTCGATCGATTCGAGGTGATCTTGCGCGAAGTGAATGAATTCTTTGATCACAAACAATCTCATTCAGGAACGATCGCACCATTAACGCGATCGCGTTTAGCTCAACTAGCTTTCAAACGCATCCTTGCAAAAATGCAGAAGAAATTCAGACAAAGTTAGCGCGAGACTCATTAAAACTGAGAAGCCTACACCACCCTCAACGGATAGAGCATAGGCTTCTCAATTATTCCAAACGCATCAATTTAACCTTGGCAAACAGGCTTACCGTTTGCATTTAAGCGGATCTTGCCTTCCGTTCCATTAATCATGAACGGCACTTTTTGATCTTCCACCACACGCACCAGTGCAGGTTTATCTTGCAAACAAGCACTCACCGCTGCACCCCAAGCCGTTAAGTCTTTGGACATCTTATCGGTGATGGGTGTGTCACTGGTAACAGAAGCCTCTTGCACAACTGCAACTTCGATCGGTAACGTGAACTTCGCAGGCGCATTTCCAGTCGTCGGCAGTGTGACCTGCTGAATGCCCGTGATCGTTTCATCCGCTAGTACGGGCGTAGTTGCCGTGGTCGGAGAGCCTGGAGCGGTTGATTGCTCGGTCGGAGTGGTCGGAGCAGGAGCGGTTGTCGGAGCGGTCGGAGTTGAAGGAGTCGTGGGAGACTCTGTAGGAGTCGTGGGTGAGGTTGAAGGAGTCGTGGGAGACTCGATAGGAGTCGTGGGTGAGGTTGAAGGAGTCGTGGGAGAGTTCAGAGGACTCGACGGGGACTCTGTAGGGCTCGTGGGTGAGGTTGAAGGAGTCGTGGGAGAGTTCAAAGGACTCGTGGGTGAGGTTGAAGGAGTCGTGGGAGAGTTCAAAGGACTCGACGGAGACTCTGTAGGACTCGTCGGTGAGGTTGAAGGACTCGTTGTAGAAGGAGTGGTGCTGCTATCGGGAGTCGAAGGACTTGATGGCGCGATCGGGACACTTGTTGGACTTGATGGTGTGGTGGACTCTGTAGGAGCAGGCTTCGCCGTATCGGAATAAGTCGGACTGGATGCTGGAGTGCTTGACTCAGCGGGCTTCGTGGGCGTTGTGGGGGTTGAGCCTGTGGGAGTCGTGGTCATCGTCGGCATCGAAGGCGACGAACTCGCTGGGGTTGTGGTCATCGAAGGCGACGAACCCGTAGGAGTTGTGATCATCGTGGGCATCGTGGGCGAACTTGCCGGAGTCGTCGTCATCGTGGGCGCTGCCGGAACGATCGGGGTTAAACCTGGGTTAGTCGGTTGCGGAGTCGAGTTTAGCGGAGTCGTTGTGGAAGCTTCTGGGGCAGAGACGGGAGACAGCACCGGACTGGTCGGAGTTGTCATCGCTGGAGCAGCAGTAGGCTCAGTGGGCGTTGCTTTGATAGGCTTTTTGATCGATTGAGCGATCGTAGGAAGGGCAGAGCCAGCGAGGACTGTTGCTACGCCGACGATAGCAATCTGTTTCAGTTTGCTCACGTTCATCTCCGAATTTTGTAAAGGGCAATATTACGAGTGCAGGTCACACCGAGGATGATTCACACCTGTTATGTTCGATCGAGCTTCTCTGGTAGTCCCCAATTTGTTGTGCGATGCGGAATGTACCGTCTCTCCAGACGGGAAAAGCGAACAGGATGAGACCCAAGAGCGGGAATTCGAGGTACACCCAGATGTCACAACTTGAATCGGTTTTTTGTTTCTACGGGCTTTGGAAAGTGACAGAGAAGCTTCAGACAGCCAAAACCGTACCGAAGCGAGGGTGAACGACTCAACTCAATGGGAGACAGATAATGAATTGGCACAGTTCAACGATACAGCGCGAGAAATTACCGTTCAGATCACGAGATTCAGCACTACAGTAGGCGATACACGAGGATTGAAGAAGAAAATGCAAAATCCGTATTACCGACTAGCGCCGTTTATTCAGGAGTATATTTACAAACAAGGATGGAAAGATTTACGCCCGATTCAAGCAGAAGCTTGTCGAATTTTATTTGAAACAGACAATCATCTGCTAATCGCGGCAGGGACAGCATCTGGGAAGACTGAAGCGGCATTTCTTCCGGTGTTAACCTTACTGCATGAAAATCCGTCCCGAAGTGTGGGTGCGATTTATATCAGTCCGATTAAAGCACTGATTAATGATCAGTTCGATCGATTAACGGATCTCTTACAGTTCGCGGACTTCCCGGTGTGGGCATGGCATGGAGATGTGGCGCAAAGTCGTAAAAAAAAGCTCCTCAATCACCCACAAGGGATTCTGCAAATTACGCCTGAATCCCTTGAAAGTTTGTTGATTAATAAAAGTGCAGAGATTGATCGTATCTTTGGTGACTTGCGCTTTGTGATTATCGATGAAGTTCATGCGTTTATTGGCAGCGATCGAGGATGTCAAATTCTCTGTCAACTCTCAAGGCTTGCAAAGCTGACAGGAAAGGAACCTCGGCGGATTGGACTCTCTGCAACACTCGGTGATTATTCTATAGCCGAATCTTGGTTGCAGGCGGACACTTCTCGATCTGTCATGACCCCCAAGATTTCAGGAGCGGGGCGAAAAATTCAATTGTCGATCGAACATTTCTATGATCCGGGTCTTGTCGTTCGTGCAAAAGGCGATTCGCGTGACCAAGTTTTTAATCCTTATCACTTATATTTATATCGGCAAACTGAAGGGCGAAAAAGTCTGATTTTTGCCAATGGACGAACCGCAACCGAAGAAGCGATCGCGGCTCTAAAAGAAATTGCTCAAGCGAAAGGCGCACCGGATATTTATCACGTTCATCACGGCAGCATTTCCGTAGCGCTGAGAGAAACCGCAGAAGCAGCGATGCGTGATCCTGAAAAAATGGCAGTGACAGCGGCGACCGTAACGTTTGAAATGGGAATTGATTTGGGACATCTCGATCGAGTATTGCAACTCGAAGCGCCATCATCGGTTGCGAGCTTTTTACAGCGGTTGGGACGATCGGGGCGACGTGGGGACACCGCAGAAATGCGATTTATCTGCGCTGAAGACAAGCCAACCGGAGAAGAGATTCTTCCAGAGCAGATTCCGTGGCAATTGTTACAGTCGATCGCGATTATTCAACTGTACTTAGAAGAACAATGGATCGAGCCTGCTCAGACGATGCGCTATCCGTTTAGTTTGCTTTATCACCAGACGATGAGTACTTTGGCGGCGTTAGGTGAACTGTCACCGAGTGCGATCGCTCAAAATGTTCTCAAGCTTCCTCCGTTCGAGTCGATTTCTCAAGAAGATTTCCGATTGTTCCTCAAACATTTGATCGACATTGATCATCTAGAACGCACACCAGAAGGCGGTTTAATTGTTGGAATTGCAGCGGAGAAACTAATCAATCACTTCAAGTTTTACGCAATTTTCCCAGATACCGAAGAGTACTTAGTGAAGCACAAAGGAAAATCGATCGGGAGCATCATCGTTCCTCCGATGGAAGGCGATCGATTCTCTTTAGCGGGACAAACCTGGGAAGTGATCGAGGTGAATGCGAAGAAAAAAGCGATCGTCGTTGAACCAAGTAAGAAATCAATCACATCGAGTTCATGGCGCGGAACAATGGGCGAAATTCATTCCAAAGTTCTTCAGCGAATGAAACAAGTTTTGCAAGAAACGATCGTTTATTCGTATCTGCAACCGGGTGCAAAACAACGATTACAAGAGGCGAGGGAATTAGCAAAATTGATTGGTAACAATCCGATTCAGGTACTTGATGAAGAGTATTGCTGCATTTTTCCTTGGACGGGCACGATCGCATTTCGCACCTTGGAACGATTTTTGCGGTTTTATGCCAAAGATGCGTTGGGATTCAAGAGTATCAAAGCTCGATCTCCGTATTTCATTCTGGTGCGGATGGGAAAATGTAGCGTTGAGAACCTGGAGAATGAACTGCGATCGCTTTCTCAGCGTCGATTGAGTGCTGAAGATTTGATCAATGCTGAAGAAATTCCGAAGTTGCAAAAATACGACGAGTTTATTCCGTCTGAGCTTTTGAGAAAGAGTTTTGTTGAGGATTACTTGGATCTTGAGGGATTGAGGAGATTGTTTTAAGCCATTTTGTCCGTTTTCGGCAAAATTCTCTGAAGGTCTCCATGCTAAATTTTTCTCACTACTACAAATTTGTCTTAGAAAGCCTTCCCCAGCACAATCATGCTCAATCGTTCTCAAATACGATCGCTCTTTCTCACCGTCAGCCTCTTACTCGCTGTCCCTTCTCGTGCCAGCGCCCAACTTCCTGACACTTTAACGATCCAACCCTATCGCGGCATCGGCAACCTTGAAACCTCAATCCAGCGAGAATTCCAACCCGTTCGCCTAGAAGTACGGCTCCGACAGCGCAGAGTCTATGTTTTCCAAGGCGATCGCATTAAAAAAACCTACCCGATCGCGATTGGTAAACCTGGTTGGGAAACTCCAGTCGGAACCTTCAAAGTCACACAAATGCAGCGCACTCCTGCCTGGATACATCCATTCACAGGCGAAGTCGTTCCCCCAACCGATCCAGAAATTCCCATCACCGAAGCCGCGATCGTCTTCACAACCACCAAAGGCGGCGTAATCGGCTTTCATGGCACACCCAATCGTGAATCTATTGGAACGGCTGCCTCTCATGGTTGCGTTCGCATGTATAACGAACACATTCGAGAACTGTATCCGCTCGTCGCACTCGGTACACCTGTGATTGTGAAACCTTGAATTGAAAGCGCGATCGACTTGTCCGATCTTCTTGGATGTTGCACAGTAAAAAGAAGAACCGACTATCTTAAAATTCCTATGTTTCAGCGACTCCTAATCTGTACTGATTTCACGGATGGTCTTCAGCGACTCGTCCACTTCGTGCCTCAGTGTGCTAAAGCAGGCATCGAACAGATCGTGTTTCTCCACGTTGTGCCAATTGTTGAAGACCACGGAGTTCCAAAACCGGATGCTGAAAAAGTCGATCGTGCCCAGAAAAAGTTTGCGACTGCTCTGAACAAGGTTCCTTCAGGCATTGAAGTCAAAACTGAAGTCCAACCCGGACGCGCGATCGATGTGATTCTTCGGACTGCTAAAACGTATCAATGCGACGTGATTCTAATGGGAACTGAAAGCCGTAACATTCTCACTGAGAAACTTTTCGGCAGTACCACCGCAGAACTATCACAACGATCGACGATTCCGTTAATGGTGATTCGTCCCCAGTTGATTTCGGCACTCACGGCTGAAGAATTAAACTTACGTTGTCAGCATCTTTTTCGCGGTTTGCTAGTTCCATATGATGATAGTGAAGCTTCAAAACATACGGTCTCTGAAATCGTAAAACAAGCACAGCCTGGAACAGAGCAACTTTGCTATCTGTGCCGTGTCGTGGATGAAAGTGGCAGATATGAACTCTCTCCAGCAGAAGAGGAACGATTAGTTTCTGAAACATTAAAGCCGACTCAAGCGAAACTACAAGCCGCAGGAATCAAGACAGAAATCGAACTGCTTCACGGCAATCCGATCGTGCAAATTTTACAAGCAGCACAAGACAAAGATGTCAGCGCGATCGCCATCTCCTCAAACAATAGCAATCCAGGCTTTGTTCCAAGCTTTGCCGCTGAACTATTACGGCGAAGTATGCACCCTGTATTGTTC
>JADEXW010000928.1 GCA_015206935.1 Pseudanabaenaceae cyanobacterium LEGE 13415
TGATGCAACTGGGGTTAGAGCAATCGTTAGAAGACTATCCGGAATTATCGATCGTGGATCAAGCCAATGACGGATATTTAGGCGTTGAAGCGGCACTCAAACATCGTCCCGATTTAATCGTGATGGATATCGGTTTGCCCCGTTTGGATGGAATCGCTGCCACCCAACAAATCAAAGCAGCGCTGCCGACCGTCCGAATCGTCATGCTCACTTCCCATACCTCTGAAACGGAGATTATTGCAGCATTATCCAGTGGAGCGGATGCCTATTGTATTAAAGGCGCAGATGTGACGCGGTTAATTGCTGCGATCGCTGCCGCATCCGAAGGCGCAACCTACCTCGATCCACAAATTGCCCGTCGCGTCATTGAACATCTCAAGCCACCCGCCAACGATAGTACGATCGGGCAACTTTCCCAACGCGAACTCGAAGTCCTCAAACTCATGGTCGAGGGCTTGAGCAATCCCGAAATTGCCGCCAAGCTTTATCTCAGTCCGAATACCGTGAAAACGCATGTACGCGGGATTATGAACAAACTGGCAGTAGACGATCGAGTTCAAGCCGCTGTGGTTGCCCTGAGATCCGGCTTAGTTTAATTTCTCTATTGGGAACCGTTCCTAATTACCGTCGTCTCGGTTCTGCTCATTGCCTAAATTTCGGATGGCGAAACAAAAATTATTTCTCGTCATTGCTACGCACGCTAACCTAGATGGGAAATCCGTCAAATTTGGCGCGATTTGTGTGAGGATGTGCCCTACGTTTGTTTCAATTTAAGAGTTTTCGCTTTGAACAAGCCAAAATCTTCTTCCTGTACGCTCATAGCAAATTTACTTATCAAATCCCGATCGTCTTTTTTCAAAGATCGATCTAGATTGAAATATTTCTTCAAAAATCGGCAAATCCTTGAAAACTCTTAGAAATACGACACTCTAATTTACTTTACGACCCACAAATTAGCGAATCGCGTTTAGAATCGAGAGGTACAATTTGTGGAAGTTAAGCAACTTAACGAGATTGCTGTTGTAAGAGAAGCGCATGGAAAAGTGGGTTATCATCTACACGCGATCGCCAAGATCTCTATGGAATTGCCCTGGTTCTTCAGCACTAATTTCCTGAAATTGCTTAACCTGGATAGCGACTTGCCCCCACTCAGAAGCTCGATCGAATTGTGGCGATATCCACACAGATAAACTCATCGAATTTGTTCGCTGAATTGTAGAGTTGTCTACTGTGTTTAATCGCATCTACGATTCGAGTTAGGTTAAATATTTCACGCGGGAGGATTAATCCTTTAGAGGGACGGCAACCACCGAGAAGTGATTGTTAATCTAGATAAGCAAATGCTGAGTTGTCGATATTGCATCGCTTTCTCAAGCAAGTTATTTCTCAAGCCTGGAATCAGACAGATGAAATTTGAGGACATTTATCAATTTTTCAAAGATCCGCCTCCCTTCTATCTCAATAAGGAATTGGCGGTCTGTTACGTTCTCGCCGTTCTCTTACGGGGAGATTCTTACGGAACCGAGTTAATTCAGTTACTAGAGACCGAATATCCGCTCTACCGTCTATCCGATACTGTTCTTTAC
>JADEXW010000245.1 GCA_015206935.1 Pseudanabaenaceae cyanobacterium LEGE 13415
GCCTTCCCACTCGCCTTTCAATTTCTTAATATCGAATTCAGTGAACGGTAACACTCCATATTCGTCAAAGAATACCATCAGTTGAGTTAGTGTTTCTCGAATATTTGCTGCAACCTCAGAATCAGCTTTTTCCAGAAACTTAATAGCACTCTTACGAAATTGGATTGCCATTCTTTACCCACTCAGTCATATCAATCCATTCATCATCTTCATCATCATCGGGTGAGCCGAACTCGGCTTCAATCTCTTGCTGTTCTTCATCACTCACATACGGAATCAAAGCTTGGCATAGATTCAGCCTTTCTTCACGGATGACTTCTCGAACACTTTCTTTGATCAAAGCCTTTAACTCTTGAATTTCCACAAGTGTAACCTCTAATTAATGATGCTACGACTCGATGCGATTTACCAAGTCGCAGCAAATGTTTAACTCAATCCAGCATTTAACTGTTGCTTCGCTTCCGCTAAAGCTTCTGGTAGTTTACGCGTATCGCGTCCGCCTGCTTGTGCAAGGTTCGGACGACCCCCGCCACCGCCCCCGCAGATTTTCGCGATCGCTCCCACAACTTTGCCTGCTTGCAGTCCTTTCTTCACCACAGTCGGACTAAATGCGGCAACAAAGCTAACTTTCCCAGCTTCAGGAATTGATCCTAAAACGATCGCGCCTTCTCCCAGTTTTTGCAGCAGTTGTTCTGCCGCTTTCTGGAGTGCAGTCGGATCAACGCCTTCAAGCTGAGAAACGAGAATTTTGAAGTCTCCGACGGTCTCAGCTTCGGCTAGTAACTGATCTGCTTTGGCGATCGCAAGTTGTCCCTTAACGGCTTCTAGCTGTTTCTGAGTGTTCTTTAGTTCAGTTTGCAGTGCAGTAATCCGATCGCTAATTTCTTCAGGTTTAACTTTGAATCGATCGCTTAATTCTTTAACCACTGCATCCCGAACATTCAGATACTCTAGAACTGATGCACCGGAAATTGCTTCAATCCGGCGAATTCCAGCCGCAACACCTGCTTCAGAAACGATTTTGAACAATCCAATTTCTGCGGTGTTGCTCACATGAGTTCCGCCACAAAGCTCCATCGAAACACCAGGGAAATCAATCACGCGAACGTCATCACCGTATTTTTCACCGAACATTGCGATCGCGCCTTTTGCTTTTGCATCTGCGATCGGCATTACTGCAATTTCCGCTTGATGTCCTTCTGCAATCCAAGTATTGATCTGTTCTTCAATCTGTTGCAGTTGTTCAGCGGTTAACGGCTTGGAATAGTTGAAGTCGAATCTTAATCGATCGAAGTCTACTAATGATCCAGCTTGTGAAATGCCATCATCAACTAGCTTCCGGAGTGCAGCTTGCAATAAATGAGTGGCTGAATGGTTTGCAGCAGCACGACGACGACAAGATAAATCAATCTGTGCGGTGACTCGATCGCCGACTCGAACGGTTCCGCGCTCAACTCGTCCAAAGTGAACGAAGAAGGCTGATTCTTTTTTCACATCTTCGATCCGAATCACCGAATCATCACCGGAGAGATACCCTCGATCGCCAATTTGTCCACCCGACTCTGCATAGAACGGTGTTTGATTTAGAACGATTTGCACTTCAGTTCCAGACTCAACTCGATCGACAGTTTCGCCATTCACTAACAACAGTTGAATCTCTGCTTGGCTAGAAGGTTGTTTGTAACCGATGAACTCTGTTTCTGTGAGACTCGCCGCTAATGTATCGAGTGTCCCTTGCACCGTTAAGTCGATCGTTTGATGAGCCTCTCGACCGCGTTGACGCTGCTTTTCCATCTCAGCTTCAAAGCCTTCCATATCAACGGATAAGCCTTTTTCCGCTGCAATTTCCTCAGTCAGTTCAACTGGAAAACCGTAAGTATCGTAGAGTTCAAACGCATTCTCACCTGAGATTTGCTTCGGTTGCTTGCTCAGAATGTCTTCTAGTAGTTTTTCACCTCGATCGAGTGTTTTACGGAATCGTTCTTCCTCGATCTTGAGTTCCGATTTCACCGCAACTTCTTTCATTCGCACATTCGGATAAGCCGATTCGGAAAGTGCGATCGCGGTTTCTGCAACTTCTGGTGTGAAGTCTCGATCAATTCCAATCAAACGCCCGTGTCGCACGACTCGACGAATCAAGCGCCGCAACACATAACCACGTCCTTCATTTGATGCGGTAATTCCATCTGCAATCATATGAACCACTGCACGAACATGATCACCAATGACTTTGAGTGATACTTTCGTTGACTCATCTGCGGTTGCGTAATCGATTCCAGCAATCTTCGCGGCAGTTTGTACGATCGGGAAAATCAAGTCCGTCTCATAGTTATTTGGCACTTTCTGTAGAATCTGTGCCATCCGCTCCAAGCCCATTCCAGTGTCAATATTCTTGTTCTGAAGCGGCGTTAAATTCCCATCAATATCCTGGTTGTACTGCATGAAGACCAGGTTGTAATACTCAATAAACCGAGTGTCATCTTCGAGATCAATATGGTCGTCTCCAAGCTCTGGATGGAAGTCGTAGTACAACTCAGAGCAAGGACCACAAGGGCCCGTTGGACCTGAATTCCAGAAATTATCCTTCGCACCCATTCGCTGAATCCGATGTTCTGGAATGCCCACTTCGTCCCGCCAAATTGCAAACGCTTCGTCATCTTCCTCGAACACGCTTACAATAATGCGTTCTGGAGGGAGTCCATACGTTTTCGTAGACAACTCCCATGCCCAAGCGATCGCTTGCGACTTGAAATAATCCCCAAAGCTGAAATTTCCCAACATTTCAAAGAATGTATGATGTCGCGCCGTTCGTCCGACGTTCTCAATATCGTTCGTGCGGATACATTTCTGTGAAGTCGTTGCCCGTGGAAACTCAGCTTGACGCTGACCGAGAAAAATCGGCTTAAACGGCAGCATTCCCGCGATCGTTAATAACACGGTCGGATCTTCAGGGACAAGCGACGCACTAGGAAGCGGCTGGTGTCCGCGTTGTGCGAAGAAATCGAGAAACGTTTGCCGAATTTGAGCGCCGCTAAGAGGAGTAGCCATTGGTCAGGAAATTTCAACGAGTGCGTTATTTATCTTATCTTGCCGCAGGTTCCGTAAATTGGCTGGGATTTTGCCAAAACGTCGATCGCTGTTGATTCTCATTCCAGAATAGGCACTCTAGCAAGCAGTTCCACTACCTGACAGCAATCAATTATCGTCTATTTAAAGCAATTTTCTAATCTATCGTTTTCGTCGTTCTGTTTCCTGTTCCTCTGTGTATGTCTAAACTGAATCATACTTTCGCTCAAAAGCTTAAAGCGAATTTGCTAAATTTCTCATTTCGTCAGAAGCTCGCCTTTGCACTGATTACTGCCGCGATCGTTCCAACCGGAGTGGTGTCTTATAGTTTGATTCAGCTTTCAGAACAGCAATTGCTCGAAAAGATGCACCGCGTTTTAGAAACCGATCTAAGCGTGTTTCAGCAGCAACAACAACAGTTAGAAACTCAGCATCTATTGATGGCAGAGGGATTAACAGAGGAAATTAAATTACCGATCAAGAACTAATCTGCTGTCTAACCCACTGTCGGAATGATTTGAGAGTTGCATTTCTACCGATCGTGCGGCTTTGCTCTCGATAGTATGGAATGACTTGAGCGATCGAGAACATTGCAAAAATTTCACTGCGCTCTGACACTTCGTACTGACCATTTCGTAAGACATTGATCTGAAGTTGTCCTTTCTCAAATCGCCATAGCTCTGGAACTCCCAATGCTTGATAAATACTTGGGTGGGTTCGTGAGGTTAGATCAATTTCGATCACCAAATCTGGAGGAGGATCAATGCTTAAATCTAATCGATTTTTCCCTCTCACTTTGGCTTCATTTTGGATGTAAAAGCACTGATCGGGTTCAATACCCGTCATCATTTGCTGGTTCTTGAACGTTGTTGAACCTAATGTTAGAAATTCGAGATCCAATTCTTCGAGCAATGCTTTAACCAAATCTCCAGTTATTTCTTTATTCGCTTCGTGTTCAGGCAAGGGGGTCATAATTTCCAAAATCCCGTTCTCGTAAGCAATTCGAGTCGAACGACGATCGCCTAATTCTTCTAAAATTCGCTCAAATTCTTGCCACGAGACATCCTGCAATAAGACTCGTTGCCCTGGTGGAACTGCAATGCGCTTTAGTTCTAGAAGCATATTTTCTGCATTCTCAGCCTCTCTATTTTCCAATATCTAACCGCAAATGCTCATTTTTATCGATCGCGATCGACATCCAATCTTGTGATATATTGCTTCGCGGCAGGATAGTTACTGCTACGGAAACTCTCAGTGAATTCTACGATTAGCATGATGCGAAGGTCTGACAAAAACGTTCAATTCCGAACTTGTCAAGTATTAAAAACAACTGCGGTCATTGCAAGTCTCAGTTTAGGACTTTGGAGCCGTCCTGAAGTTGCCATCGCTCAAGTTCCTCAACCTGTATTTTCTACAATTTGTCCGAGTGATCTCGCTTCCAGAATCGATCGCATTATTCAACAACCCAGATTCCGCTCTGCTCGCTGGGGCATCGTGATTAAACCGATCGAGACATCAAGCATCCTCTACCAGCACAATCCAAATCTTTCTCTCATTCCCGCCTCAAATGTCAAGCTTTTAACGACTGCTGCCGCGCTTCAACTGAGCGATCGCGCTCCATCAAATTTCCAAAATTGGCTAACGGTCGTAAATCGATACAGTGACAACGATCGAGCGGATGCCCTGCGTCGTCGAATTGGAGGTCAAAAGGCAATCAGAAGCGCTCTTTCAAGTTTGGGAATTGATGCAAATCGTTATGCTCAGGTAGACGGCTCAGGACTGTCTCGCAACAATCGCGTCACACCTGCTGTATTGGTGACATTACTCGATGCAATGTTCACGAATCCACAAAATGAATTATTTTATCGATCGCTTGCTGTTGCGGGTGTGAATGGAACCCTTAGAAATCGATTCCGCAATACTTTACTTCAGGGAAATCTTCACGGCAAAACGGGCACATTACGCGGCGTAAGAGCGCTTTCTGGCTATTTGGACAATCCGAGCTACGGCACGATCGCGTTTAGTATTGTGGTGAATCAATCTGGACAATCGGGAGCGGCTTTGGCACAAGCGATCGATCAAATCGCCCTGCAAATTGCACAAGTCGATCGATGTGGTTAGGAGTAATCTGCTTCGTTGTTGGCGGCTAGTGCCCCCTAAATCCCCCAAATTTGGGGGACTTTGAAGGTGGGAAGCGCTTTGGAATTGGAGAATTTTCTCTATGTCAAAGTTTCTCAGGATGGGAAATTTAGGCGGCGATCCCAAACATTTCAACACTAAGAATTCACCTAAAGTACGGAAATCCTTACCTTTTGGCAGAGCTTTCTGACGAGAGCGATCGCGTTGCATTTTCTACAATATGGGTAAAACCATTCGGGATCAATCCGCAATGCCAGTAGAAACAAACAACAAACGCACTCAGCGTCCCAGGCAGTTCGGTGGCGGGTTACTGATTGTATTCACGCTCCTATTGCTGCTGAATTTTGTGGTTCCAAGTTTTGGATCGCAAACTCAGCAAATTGCCTATAGTGACTTTGTGGCTCAGGTTCAGGCAGGAAATGTCGATCGAGCCATTATCGGAAATGACAAAATTGAATTCACGCTGAAATCGACGCAACCTTCTTCGGATGGAACTCGCGCCCGTGTATTTGCGACCACTCCAGTTGCGATCGATTTAGATTTGCCGAAGATTCTTCGCAATAACAATGTCGAATTTAGCGCTCCAACTCCTAGCCCTTACGGTTGGATCGGGACTATCTTTAGTTGGGTTCTGCCGCCGCTGATTTTCTTTGGAATCTATAGCTTCTTTATCAGTCGCCAAGGTGGAGGAGCAGCAGCGCTGACCGTTGGTAAGAGTAAAGCTCGGATCTATTCTGAAGGTACAACAGGTGTTAAGTTCAGTGATGTCGCTGGGGTAGATGAAGCGAAGGCGGAACTTCAAGAGATTGTTGACTTCCTCAAGAATGCAGAGAAGTATTCGCGCTTAGGTGCAAAAATTCCCAAAGGCGTGTTGCTGGTCGGACCTCCTGGAACTGGGAAAACCATGTTAGCAAAAGCGATCGCGGGAGAAGCAGGTGTACCATTCTTCTCGATCTCTGGTTCTGAGTTTATTGAACTGTTCGTCGGTGTGGGTGCATCGCGGGTTCGAGATTTGTTTGAGCAAGCGAAACAGCAAGCCCCTTGTATCGTGTTCATTGATGAATTGGATGCGTTAGGAAAGTCGCGCGGCTCAGGTAACTTTGCGGGTGGGAATGATGAACGTGAACAAACCTTGAACCAATTGCTGACTGAGATGGATGGATTCGATGCCAATACAGGTGTCATTCTGTTAGCTGCGACGAACCGTCCTGAAGTGTTAGATCCAGCCTTGCGTCGTCCGGGACGATTTGACCGTCAAGTAGTGGTCGATCGACCTGACAAAATTGGACGTGAAGCGATTCTGAATGTTCATGCTCGCAGTGTGAAATTAGCAGACGATGTTAATTTAGGTGCGATCGCAGTTCGGACTCCTGGATTTGCTGGAGCGGACTTAGCAAATTTAGTGAATGAAGCCGCATTACTCGCAGCTCGGAACAATCGGGATTCGGTAGTCATGGCTGATTTCAATGAAGCGATCGAGCGAGTGATTGCTGGACTTGAGAAGCGCTCAAGAGTGCTGAACGAAACCGAGAAGAAGATTGTTGCTCATCACGAAGTTGGACATGCTTTGATTGGTGCATTGATGCCCGGTGGCGGTAAGGTTGAAAAAATCTCGATCGTGCCTCGTGGTGTGGGTGCATTAGGCTATACGCTGCAACTTCCTGAAGAAGATCGCTTCCTCATGGCAGAAGACGAAATTCGGGGACGGATCGCAGTTTTGCTGGGGGGTCGATCGGCAGAAGAAGTCATCTTTGGTAAGGTTTCGACCGGAGCGAGTGACGATATTCAGAAAGCGACTGATTTAGCAGAACGAACCGTCACGATCTATGGAATGAGCGATGAATTAGGCCCTGTCGCTTTTGAGAAAGTACAGCAGCAATTCATTGAAGGTTATGGCCCTTCGCGTCGTCAGATTAGCGCCAAAGTAACTGAAGAAATCGATCGAGAAGTTAAATCGATCGTCGATAACGCTCACCATATTGCACTGGCGATCTTGAACGAGAATCGATCGTTGCTTGAGGAACTGTCTCAAACGCTGCTCAATCAAGAAGTTCTGGAAGGTGAAGCACTGCGGGCTGAATTAAGTCGAGTGCAAGCGCCTGCCGAGTTAGAAGACTGGTTGAAGACGGGTAAAATTACTCAGAACTCGCGGGAATTACAGACCGTGAACTAGAGTTTCAGACAGTTGCTGTTCCGCAATTTATCGCAGAACTTTCAATCATCTTCAAATTGACAGCGAAAATATACCGTGTGAATACGGATTCTCTCTAAGTTAGCTTAGAAAGCTTCTCGTTCTTTCGGATACATTCCCGTAAATCCACAGATGAGGAAATCCAGTCAGACTGAGATGATTAGCACATAAGTC
>JADEXW010000929.1 GCA_015206935.1 Pseudanabaenaceae cyanobacterium LEGE 13415
TCACTATCGACGCTGTAACATTAAAACCGGAATTCCCAAAGCCAGAACAATCACCCCTGCGATCGCGCCAATTCTGACATACACCAAACTGGAGTACAGCAAAAATCCGCAGATGCCACAAAACAGAATCGGGGTAATCGGATAAAACGGCACTCGAAACGCACTAAGACGATTCGGCTCTTTCTGCCGCAGGATCATCAACGAAAATCCAACCAGCAAGAAGAAGAACCAGAACACTGGAGCAGTAAAATCGACCATTGTTTCAAACCCTTTTCGGGTAATGATGCCAAGACCGACTAAGGCAAGTGAAATTGCGCCTTGAACGAGCAATGCGGGAACAGGTGAATTCTTTTCGCCTTGCCATCGTCCCATGAATCGGAACACGCTGAAATCCTGTCCGAGTGCATAGTTCGTTCGTGCCCCCGTTAGCACTGTTGCGTTTAATGCACCCAAAGCAGAAACAGCAACCAGCAAGCTAATAAAGACGACTCCCGCCTGACCAAATGCATTCCGCATCAAATCTGCCGCGACTGCCGACGAATTCGCCATTCCGTTGACTCCTAAACCGTGAAGATAGGCGAAGTTAATGGCAATGTAAATCGCGGCAATAATCCCAATTCCCCAAAAGAGCGATCGAGCAATGTTTCGATTCGGATTGCGAATCTCAGCCGAGATATAAGCCGCTTCGTTCCAACCACCATAAGACAGCAGTACAAAAATCATTGCCATGCCCCAATCGGCTGTAATAGGTGCTGCGGTTGCGGATTGGGATGCTGGAGTGCCTGAACTTGTTAGACCTGCAATGATCACTAAAATCAACCCTAGAACTTTTGCCGCCGTTAGCAAGTTCTGAGCGCCTTTACCTTGTTTGAGTCCCAAGATATTAATAATCGTGAAAACTACGATCGCACCTGCCGCGTAGATTGATCCTGAATAGGTTCCTAGCGGCAAAATCTCAGAGGCATAATCGCCAAACACATAAGCGAGTAACGCGATCGACCCAGTTTGTACAACCGTCATCCGCGCCCAGGCAAACAGAAACGCGATCGAGCTTCCATACGCTCGTTGCAAATAATAGTAATTCCCGCCCACATGCGGATAAGTCGTCGCTAACTCAGCAAAACAGAGTGCCCCAATCAGAGAAACAATGCCGCCAATAATCCAAGCCAATAAAACGTTGAAATTTGTTCCAGTGTTGGATGCCACCAAAGCAGGAGTCTCAAAAATGCCCGCTCCAATCACGATCCCAACAATCAGCGCTACTGCATCCATCATCGATAACGCAGTCTTCGGGCTTGCAGATTGTTCAGATGAACTTGCAGCGATCGACTCTGAATAATCTGAAGATTTCGGGGAACCCATAGTGATACCTAACTAAAGAGCATAACCAGTCGCGCGAAAATCAGACTGCTGAGATCAATCTTTGAAAGGATTTTAGTTCGCCTTGGTAACACCTAAGCTCTAACTTTCGACATAGTTCTGAAGAGAGGAGTCTATGAATCGAAACTCGATACGACTTTGCTTAAGCTTGTAAAACTCCCCTTGGGTAATATACCGTTAAGAGGAAATCCTTGATTATAC
>JADEXW010000930.1 GCA_015206935.1 Pseudanabaenaceae cyanobacterium LEGE 13415
TATGGTGATTGCTTCTGGTGGAGATGGAACCGTTTCTGCGGTTGCGGGTGCATTAATTGGCACAGGAATTCCGCTAGGTGTCATTCCAAGAGGAACTGCAAATGCGTTTGCAATGGCACTAGGCATTCCTGGATTGTTATCGGTTCGGAATGCTTGTCAAGTGATTTTGTCTGAACAAACTCGCAAAATTGATGCAGCTTACTGTAATGGAATTCCGATGATTTTATTAGCAGGGATTGGCTATGAAGCGAATGTGGTTGAAACTGCCGATCGAGCTTTGAAAAAACAATGGGGAACATTAGCTTATTTGATGGCGGGTTGGCGCGTCATCGATCAACAAGAAGCGTTTCAAATTCAAGTTGAGGCAGAAGGAGAAACTTACGAATTTGAAGCAGCCGCAATGACGATCGCGAATGCCGCTCCACCGACTTCGATTTTGGCTCAGGGTGCAGGAGAAGTCTTAGTGGATGATGGCTTGCTAGATGTCACCATCGCAACGGCAGAGAATAAAGTTCAAGCTGTAACAACAATGCTGAGATTGTTAGGCGCAGCAATGACACGAACAGAATTGAATCAACAGAATGTAGTTCATGGTCGCAGTCGACGATTGAAAGTGAGTACGAATCCAATTCAAAAGGTGGTTGTAGATGGTGAAATTGTAGGCACAACCCCGATCGAGGTTGAATGTATTCCAGATGGTCTAACAGTCTTTGCACCCTGAGAGGATGTTTGAAACGTATCGTTGATTGCGCTCACCCGCCCCGGAATGAATTCGGGGCTAACAGAACAAAGTCCACTAAAAGGGACTAAAAGCTGGGTCTTCAGTCCTTTTCAAAGGACTTCGCACTGTTAGCCCGGGCTTTCAGTCACGGGCGGGTGAATGCCACACTCGATACGTTTCAAACATCCTCTGAAGCTTCAGTAGACCTCTTGCGTGAATGCCCTGGCGAATAGAATTCGCGGCTACACAAACGAAGTCCGCCCGAAGCGGACTAGTGCAAAAATGCGGTTAGTGTACGCCGGTACACTTTGTCTGTATAGCCCCGAATTCCATTCAGCGGGTGTCTTGGGATTCACGCAAGAAGTCTAGTACCTGTTGAATAGAATTTGTCGCAGCTTCTATAGCAATTCACAATCCAAATCAAATGATTGCAACAGCGTTCTAACCTGCTAAACTTTCCCGTTGCCAAAGAATGTCCGCAACACGAGAAACACCCGTTTTCAAATAACGTCGATAAGTACTAAACGGCAAATCTAAGCACTCCGCTGCTTGTTCCTGTGTCGGTGCTGGATTCAAGTAAGTTCGATGCAAAGTTCGATACAGCTTCTCATCACGCGGAGACATCTGTAACAATTCCGCCGCTTCCTTGAGGCGCGATCGCAGAACTTCAATTCGATTATCCGAGGGTGTGGATTGCTCGATCACTAAGCGCGATCGCAATAATGGATTCTGATGCAACACATCCGGACGCACAAAATGACGAAACGCATCCCAAACCGCTTGATTAAACTCAGATTGGCTCAAAGGAATCGAAGCGTCCTGATCCGGTTCTGAAGGAGTGCGATAGTTCTGGAC
>JADEXW010000931.1 GCA_015206935.1 Pseudanabaenaceae cyanobacterium LEGE 13415
GAGAGAGCCGTAGAATTTTTCAATAATCTCGCTGTTTTTAGGAAGCTCGCGAATGAAATCGACGATCGCACTTTCAAATCGATCGCGCAATTCGTGATTGCGACACACCTGTAAAAGTCTCCGACTCGACTTAGATTGAGTTCCGGTTTGAAAGAGCTTCCACCAGTGTTTGAGTTTGCGATCGCGCTCTTCAGGCTTCCAGCGTTGCTCTGCGACTTGCTGAATCAGACAATGTTGAATCAGACAATATTGAGCGATCGCTTGGCAGGTCGCAAGTTGGTCTTTGATTGCTGCTTCTAAATCGATCTGTTTCGCGATCGGCATCACCATTTGCATCAGCAAAATGACCAGCGGTTTGAGGTCGAGATCCTCTTGCGGAATGTTGATCGCTTTAGCAACGACTTGCAGAAACAGATCTGGAATTTGAGCCTCTAGCGGTCTGACCGTTTCTTCATCTAAGGCAAACAGCTTTTCTCTGGTACGAGATCCTACCTTACCATCTTGTTGAAGACTGTACTTTTCTTGAAATGCTCTTACGGCAGCGTCTGTAAGTTCTTCAAAGTATCCTGTAATCGGCGCTTTATAGAAGCCTAGATTGCTCAGTCGCTCCTGGAGATAGATGATGGCAGCCCCTTGATCAGTGTTTTTGTCTCCCATGCGATAGGTAAAGGTGTCGAGAACTCGACTGCAAAAGTAACCGCGCCAGAAGCGGCGTTGTAGTTCTTCAGCAATGTGCTTGAGTCGATCGAAGAGCGGTTTCTCCAGCGGTTCTTCTACCAAGCTCTGAAGAAGACCATAAGCTTTTGTCACGGCTCGATGAAGTTCAGTTTTAGCGATCGTATTGGGTTGTTTTAGAAGACCATAAATCTTGTCGTGGTTATATTCAGGTAGAAACGGCAAGAGTTGAGCGATCGTATCAATGAGTGGATCAATATCACTCTGAGACTTCATGCGCTGAAGATCTTCTTTAGGATGAGCTTGGTGCAAAACTTCTCGAAAAACATCTTTGATCACCTGAAAGTAAATCGGTGCGATCGGTGCTGTCAGCAAGTTCGTTAACCTTGAATCAAAGTGCTTCTGAAGTTCCCCACCTGTCATTGCGCCAACAACGCCATCCCAGTCGGTAGCGTCTGCAAAAACTCTTTTCTGAAAGGCGATCACTGCATCACGGGTCGTCGCCTCAAAACGTCCCCCACTGATTTCGTCTTGATGAATCGGATTGAATTGAAGCTCACCCTGCTTCTGAAGGGTTAATAGCTTTTGCTGAAGAGAGACCACACCCACTCCCACATCCCCTGATCTGAGATATACGGGACGTTTTGCCAAATCAGCGATCGTGCTTAATGCGGCAATTTTTGCCAAAGTTACCGAGCTTGCAATTCCGGTAATGGGTAATTTTTGCTGCTGCTGAAACTGGGTGACGGCTGCTTCTATCGATCGATCATAGAAAACAGTTTCAGGCTCGCTGTCATCTTCCTGATTCGATGGATAGCAATCTAACTTTTTAAGTTTCTCTCTCAGGGCGTGGACTGCTTTTCCTTGACAGCCATAAGCGAGAACACTGCCAACAAAAC
>JADEXW010000246.1 GCA_015206935.1 Pseudanabaenaceae cyanobacterium LEGE 13415
ATATTCACGATTAGGGGCGAAAAGCCCCTTTTTTATTGAAGAAATCTTTACTCAAAGTGGTTTGAAATCAATCTAAAAAGTGACTGAAATCACCGCTATTCAACGTTCCGTGGAAATGCCGTTGAATGCTTTTAGTGCAAGAAATAACTTTAATTTGTCACTAGGAAGTGAACAGAAATTCTGTCTTTTGTTCTCCGAAGTCCGATCGCTTTCTGGGTGTGATTTCTACCATCACAGGTTCGTACAGAAGCCATCTAAAAATCGGGTTTGACACCTTCTCCAGCCATTACTGAAATTCGTCATGCCTAATCTTGTTTCCAGCGATTTAAGAAGCGAAACGTTGCAACTTCTCCGCGAATTCCAAAAGTCGGGATCGGCTTCTGTCCGAAACCAATTGGTTGAACTGAATATCGGATTGGTCAGAAAAGAAGCGCATCACTGGGTAAATCAGTGTACGGAAAGTTACGATGATCTGCTTCAGGTGGGATCGATCGGGTTGATTCGGGCGATCGAGCGATTCGATATGTCAAAAGGTCATGCGTTTAGCTCGTTTGCGATTCCTTATATTCGCGGCGAAATTCAGCACTATTTACGCGACAAAAGCCCTTCGGTGAGAATTCCACGTCGTTGGCAAGCCCTTCAACGGCAAGCCGTTTGGATCATTCGTGATTTTCAAGCACAACACCGCAGAGCGCCGAATGATATGGAAATTGCGGCGGCTTTGGAAATCTCGATCGAGGAATGGCAAGAGATTCGTTTATCGGCTCAAAATAAAGCGCTTCTGAGCTTAGATGCTCCTGTTGGCGATGAAGATGGATCAGCATTTCTAGGGGATTTGGTTCCGGATTCTCGGTATCGCAGTTTTCAACTGGCACAGGAAGACCAGATTCGACTTCAGCAAGCTTTGGTGCAATTGGAGCATCGAACTCGTGAAGTTTTGGAATTTGTCTTTTTATACGACCTGACTCAGAAAGAGACCGCAGAACGTTTAGGAATCAGTGCCGTAACCGTTTCGCGTCAGGTGAAAAAAGGACTGCAAAAACTTCAGGCGATTATGATCTGTAGCGAAGCTTAATCGGAAACGGCTCCGAAAATCTACTCAAAAATCTTGAGCAACCGATCAAATGGATCAGATCCGGGCACACTAACCTCATCGCAGTAGAAGTTTAGATTCGGACAAACTCTGAATTGCCCCCAAACCCCCAATTATGGGGGCTTAAGACTCTGACTCCCCCAAACTTGGGGGCTGGGGGGCTTTCTCGGAGTGTCCTAACTTAAATCAGTACTGCTATAAATCGTTCTCTGTTGTGGGTCATTTCAAGCTTGGACTGTGAACAGCGATCGAGGCGAAGTCAAGAGTCGAATTTTTGGGAGTGATCATGAGCAAGCAGTTCACGAAGCGAGACACAGCACGAATTACACCACGAATTTTACAGAGTGCGAAAGTTGTTTGTGCAGGTGCGTTAATGCTCTGGATGAGTGGCTGTACCGTGGGTGAAGAAACGGTTGTGACGGAAGCTAGCCCCTCTCCAGCCGCAGATTCGTCCACACCTGCTCAATCTTTCGCAAAACCCACAGTTCCTGCTAAAGATGCACCGAAAGGCAATGCAGGCAATCGAATTCCTGGACTGTTGCAATCCACAAATCCAGACGAACGGGCAAGACAAGTTCAACGCGGAATTACTGCTGGAAAAGATCCGTTTTCGAGTGTTCCCCCACTCGTTTCGTTCAAGGTTCCGATCGAGCAACCTCAAGAAGGATCACCATCCTCTGCTTCTGCCCCCGCACCTGCTCCACAAGCGCAACCTGAGACCTCGGAAAGACCCGTGGCAGTAAGACCCAGAACGGCTCCAAGACCGGAACCGAAATCACAGATTAGATCGTTGCCTCCATTGCCAGATCCCACGTTAGCAAAAGCCGTTCAGGTTACGGGTGTGATTGTCGTGGGGGGTGTTCCTCAAGCGATCGTACAAGCGCCAAACGAAGCCACTAGCCGATATGTGCAAGCTGGACAACGGATCTCAAACGGACAGGTTTTGGTGAAGCGAATTGAAATGAATAGCGGATCTGACCCGATCGTAATTTTGGAACAGAATGGAGTCGAAGTGGCTCGTGCGGTGGGAAGTCCAGCGGCTCCATCGGCTGCACCGGGCACACCTCCTGCGCCTCCTACCGCAATGATGTTGAATGTGAATTTCTTCGGATAAGACTCGTCACAATTTGCAACAGCCTTCAGACAACTTCGGGAGACAGGCGCTAGAGTTGAAACACTGATCTTTAGCGCGGTTTCCCGAAGTTGCGTTGTTATGACTGCCAGTGTTTCTGAATTCGATACGTTTTTGAATTCCTTGCTGCCAACTCCCCAAGCTTCACAAGATACAGAGTTGCTTCAGCAAATTGGATTTATTCCCGGAGTGCGGGAAATGCTCATGGTTCGGCAAGTTCATGCACTCGAACATGCAACTGTTTGGATTTTGAGTGGATTGCCCGATCGACGAATTGCACCGCCTGATTGGACAGACAATAGCGGGTTAGGTGGACTCTCGACAGAGAAAGGCTTTTATCTGTATGGGCAGGCGAATACGGCGGAAGTCAAACGAGCCGTAAATCAAGCACTAGAGCGGATCACACAGGGCGAATGGAATTTGGCAGTGCATCCTCGCTGTGGAACAAATTTGTCCGTCGGAATGTTACTGACAGCTTCGATCGCGTTTGGAATACATTTGATTTTGCCGAGAAACCCGATCGAACAATTGGTTGGATTGGGAGTCGCGGCAACTACGGCTTCTCAACTCGCACCGGAACTTGGACGATTTGCACAACAGTACATTACAACTTCGATTCCATTTAACCTCAGAGTTCGAGAAGTGTCGATCGTTCAAGATTCTTGGAGTCGTCCAGCACATTTTGTTCACACTGAATGGATTGATTAACTGCCTGCAATCATGCCTCCAAGTAGAAGAAAGCCGATCCAAACATTTTGTTTGAAACTAAAGGCGTAGAACGGGTGCGGAATCGTGGGTTGAGCTAGTTTGTAAGACTGCCAAGCCCATACGATCGCGCTTATCCCTAATGCGCCCCAATACCAAAAATTCAACTGCATCACGATTCCAAGTTTTGCCAGAATGACTACTGTTCCGACATAAAAAGCCGCGATCGCATAAGGGGCGTATCGTCCAAAAAATAACGCGCTCGATTTCACTCCAATGCGTTTGTCATCTTCTCGATCGGACATTGCATAAACGGTGTCAAATCCTAATGTCCACAGTACGGTTGCGCCCCAGAGAAGCCACATCGCTTGAGGCAGACAAGCGGCATTTGGGGTCGTGCTGCAACTCACGGCACTCCAGCTAATCAGAACAGCGAAACCCCAGGCGATCGACAAAACCAATTGCGGTACAGGAAAAACTCGTTTCGCAGCGGGATACAGCAAAATTACGGGAACAGCAGCGACACAAAGCCAGAAAGTTAACGGATTGAGAAATAGCGCTAATCCTGCCGCACAGAGAAGCGAAACAATTCCAACCCCGATTCCGACTTTGACCGAAAGCGCTCTCGATGCCAAAGGACGATCGCGAGTTCGTTCCACATGCGGATCAATATTTCGATCCCATAAATCATTTGCTACACAACCCGCCGCACTCGTCGCCAACGTGCCTAAAATAATGATGACCACCAGTAACCAAGGCGGTGTTCCTCCTGATGCCAGGAATACAGCCCATAAAGCTGGAATCATCAAAATGAGTCGTCCTTCGGGTTTATGCCAGCGCAATAATCGCGCAATCGTGAGCCAGGTCGGTTCTGAAGAGGGGTTCGGCTGAGTCCACATACACATTCGATCGCAAGTCCTATAACAAGAACTTAGCGTGGTTTTTGCCCAAAAATCCGCCGAATTGCTCAGGAATTACGGTAGAACCTTAGTTTAGAAACATTTTGTTCCCTCGCTCGTCCATCTCTTCGATCGCAGCACGTCATGGTAAAGTCACTTTCAAAACCCCCTGAAGAAAGCTCTGTGATGCTTCCATCGGTTCCCGCAAATCGCGATCGCATTCTTGCCGCGATCGATGTGGGAACGAATTCGATTCATATGGTGATCGCCCAAATCGATCCGCAGATTCCTGCTTTTACGATCGTAGGACGCGAAAAGGCAACGGTACGACTGGGTGATTTTTGTAAGAAAACAGGCGAATTGTCCCCTGAAGCGATGGATCGGGCGATGGTCGCTCTAAGACGCTGTTTGGAAGTGGCGAAAAGCGTCAACGCGGAACATACGATCGCGGTTGCAACCAGTGCTGTGCGAGAAGCGCCGAATGGACAGGCATTTTTGCAGCGGATCGAGGATGAATTAGGGCTTTGGGTGAATTTGATCTCTGGAGCCGAGGAAGCACGACGGATTTACCTCGGTGTTCTGTCTGGGATGAATTTCAACAATCAGCCGCATGTGATCGTAGATATCGGAGGCGGTTCGACGGAGTTGATTCTCGGCGATGGACATGAGCCGAGAACCTTGAGCAGTACGAAGGTTGGAGCCGTTCGATTGACGGCTGAACAAGTGACGACTGATCCAATTAGCTCGATCGAGTTTGGTGGACTTCAGGCTTATGTTCGTGGCATGTTAGAGCGATCGATAGAAGAACTTCAGGCGCAATTGAAACCCGGAGAACGTCCGCGATTAGTCGGAACATCAGGCACGATCGAAACTTTAGTCGCGCTGAATGCTCGCGAGAAGTTAGGAGCCGTTCCAGTTCCACTCAATGGCTGTGAATTATCTCTAAAAGATCTCAAAGAATGGGTAAATCGTTTGCGGAGAATGACTTTAGCAGAACGATTAGCAGTTCCAGGACTGTCAGAGCGACGGGCGGAGATTATTTTGTCTGGTGCGCTGATTTTGCAAGAAGTGATGATGCAGTTGAAAGCAGAATCGATCGTGATTTGTGAACGATCGCTGCGGGAAGGCGTGATCGTGGATTGGATGGTGTCGCATGGACTGATTGAAGATCGACTGCGGTATCAAGGATCAGTTCGAGAACGGAGCGTGATCAAAACGGCTCAGAAGTATCAAGTGAACTTAGAGCATAGTCAGCGGGTGGCAGAATTCGCGCTCAGTTTGTTTGATCAAACTCAAGGCAAACTCCATAGTTGGGGAGAAGAAGAACGGATGCTGCTTTGGGCGGCGGCGATCTTACATAACTGTGGGCACCATGTCGGGCATTCCTCGCATCACAAGCATTCTTACTATCTGATTCGACATGCCGAATTGCTTGGATTTACCGAAATGGAAATCGAAACGATCGCGAATTTAGCTCGATATCACCGGAAGAATGCACCGAAGAAACGACATGACACTTATCGGAATTTGACCAGCAAGCGACATCGACGAGTTGTGGAAGAATTACATCCGTTGTTGCGGTTAGCCGTGGCGCTCGATCGCCGTCAGATTGGTGCAATTCAATCGATCGATTGTCAGTTTAATTTGGAACCCAAAGAGATGCGGTTGTTGATTCATCCCGAAAATCCGAATGATCCTTGTGAGTTGGAGCTTTGGAGTTTGGAAGTGAAGAAAGATAGCTTTGAAGCGGGATATGGAATCAAGCTGACTCCGGTGCTGGTTTGATGGATGGACATTGAGAAGTTAGTGGCTGATTCAGAGACCATATCGGTAACTGTGCAACTTGGTCGATCGTTTGTTCAACGTAACGTTCACCATCTCTCACTTTATCTAGTCCAAAGTAGCCTTGATCACCACTATGTTCATGTTTTCCGCTATTGCAAACCGTGAATCTTCCTTTGTCGTCACAGGCGCAAGAATTCCCCACAATAGCAAGAATCCTCCGATCGCGAAAACTAGCTTAGAGGTCGTACCGCTCAATTCTTGAATCGCACTTCTGAGCCATTCCTTCATAAGTCGATCGCGCTATATTCTTTGATTAATTTCTCAAACCGACCCGATCGATATCACCCTCGCAAGATAGAACTATGACTGGAATTTGGCGAACCATTCGGGCTGCACTGACACTGAACGGAGAATTTTATGAAACGGCTCAGAACACGCCAAAAACGCAAGGATTAGCTTTATCGATCGTGCTAATCGCTGCGGTTTCTCGTGCCATTGGTAGCGTAGTCATATTGCTGTTAACCCGCACGACGCTAATTGCTGCTGCACTCGCGGTGTTGCTGGATGTTCTTGGTGTAGTGATTAGTTACTATGTTTGGACTTTTACAATTTGGGGAATTGGACGGTGGATGAAAACGAATGCACCAAGCTACCGGGCTTTATTAAGTCCGATCGGGTTTGCTTATGCACCGCAAGTCCTTAATTTTCTGACCGTGATTCCGTTGTTAGGAAGAGCGATCGAGCTTTTACTCTCAGGCTGGACTTTGTTAGCCGTGATTGTCGCAACCCGCCAAGGCTTAGATATCAGCACTCGTCGGGCTGCACTCATTTGTCTGTTGTGGTTTCCAGTGATTCAGATTGTGACTGGCGTAACTCAAGCGGTGCAACAATTATTTGATTAGAACTGCTTGAGGAATCTCAAATCGCTGTTGTACAACCGTCGAATATCATCAATTTGGTGTAGCACCATTGCTAATCGTTCGACTCCAAATCCTGCTGCAAATCCGGTATAAACCTCTGGATCGTATCCAACTGCTTTAAGAACATTCGGATCAACCATTCCACAGCCAAGAATCTCCAACCAACGTCCTTTCCATTTCACATCCACTTCGGCAGAAGGTTCCGTGAACGGGAAGAAACTTGGACGGAATCGAATTTCAACTTCTCCAAAAAGTTCTTGCAAGAACACTTTGATCGTTCCTTTGAGATCCGTAAACGTCAGACCTTCATCGACTGCAAGAATTTCAATCTGATGGAATACAGCGGAGTGAGTCGCATCCACAGTATCCCGTCGATAAGTTTTCCCCGGAACTGCCACCCGAATTGGCGGATCATTTGCTTCCATGTAGCGGATTTGCACTGGAGACGTATGTGTTCTCAACAAATTGCCATCCGGGAGATAAAGCGTGTCCTGCATATCTCGTGCAGGGTGATCCGGCAAGAAGTTCAACGCCTCGAAATTATAGTAATCGGTTTCCATTTCGGGACCTTCTGCCACCGTGTAACCGAGACCAACAAAAATATCGAGAACTTGATCGATCGTGCTATTCAAAGGATGCAATCGTCCTTGAGGGCACGTCATACCAGGCATTGTTACATCGATCGTTTCCGCTTCGAGTTGAGCCGCGATCGCTGCCGATTGCAAAGCGACTTTTTTCTGATCTAAATCAACTTGAATCGCTTCTTTCACCTCATTGGCGCATGCCCCGATTCTCGGACGTTCTGCCGGATCGAGTTTGCCCATCCCGCCCAACACCTGCGGAATCGGACCTTTTTTACCGAGATACTTGACCCGCAATTGTTCAAGCTGATCGAGTGTTGTCGTTTCGGCGATCGCATGTTTCGCTTCTTGCTGAATGGCATCTAATTGAGATTCAAGTTCGTTCGGTTGAGCCGCCATAATGCTGTCTCTTA
>JADEXW010000247.1 GCA_015206935.1 Pseudanabaenaceae cyanobacterium LEGE 13415
GGGTTGAACTACAGGGGGTCTCAGCATCTTTTTGATAGAAGACATCACGATGCGGTGTCAGTCTTCTGTTTTGGCTTCGGATTGATCACCTTCCACAGACCATAGTAGAGAAAGCCAAGGATAAACGACCCAATAAACGGAAGCACAATAAACTTAATCAGAATGTCGAACATAAAACACCTCTATTAGATAAAGTGGAAAAGTGAGTGTAAGGTTAAACTTCCTCCAAAAACTCAACTTCATCTGGCTCTAGCTGTGGAAGAATGTAGTCTTTAACTTCGAGATAATGCCTTTCTCTCGACCACATTCTCAGATTCTCTAACGTCGCCCCTCGAACCTCAGAATTACCATCCAGCAAACGGCTTACAAGATACGCAGCCCCCTTCACATGAGTCGGAGTTAAGAGACCCTGACGGACGATTTCTTGCATCGCCGCTTCGATCAATTGCGCTGGATGTTCTGAAATCTTTAGTTTTAGCGCAACCTCGTAAGTAACATAGCGCTCCGCATAGCCTAAGACGATCGCAATCATAGCACTTAGCCTATCTGCTGCGGATAGGTCAGGAGTAAAGGTATGATAGCTTCTCATGATCTCGATAAAATCTAATTGCGTTTCTTCAGGAACAGTCTCTCCGAACGGCATTAAAATCTCTGCTCCAAAAGGAGCTAAACCAATCTCATTCACCTCGTCCATTCTTGTCTTCAAATCCCTCAGCGCACTCTGAATCCGCTCAGGCTCTCCTGAATTCAAATTCTCGACGATCGTTTCGTTAGATGGCTGCATCGGTTCTCCTGTTTGAATAGGTTATCAAGTCAAAATAAACAGCTAAGGCCAACCGGGTTTCACTTTCGACGAACCATCTGGATTGAACACATCAGGATGAGTGTTCGCTCGTTGATTCCATTCATCAAAAGCGGATTGCAACTTTGCAATACGATCGCTCGCTCGACTGAGCGCTTCATCGATCGCTTTAAGCAGCGCTGGATCATCAATCAATCTAGTCGCCTTCGCTTCATTCATCTCGTTCACTGCTTTTCTCAAGCCGCGTAAACCTTCTCCAGTCTTCATATGGTGTCCTTCAGGACTCTTATAAGGCTTTCCTGTGCGAATTTCTTCCCGCAGTGCAGTCTCGGTCGTCTTATCTTTGAGTCCTTCTGCATTCGGTCGATTCGTCCCATCCGTTTCATCACAAATGTTGTTAGTAGAATCTTTTGCTTCTTTCGCCTTTTTCTCAGCCGCTTTCTTTAATTCTGCCTGACGCGCTTTAGCTTCCTCATTTTGTTTGATCTTTTCGTCTAGCTCTTGTTTGATTTTTTCCGATTTCGTGCGGAGATCGTCGATTTTGTCACGCAGCTTATCGATGTCATCTTTAGTAATCTTGCTCAAATCCGGATCTTTGGCGATCTCAGGATCATTTGCCTGACGACTTAAACTATCCGCTTGTTCTTTGAGGTTCTGCCACTCCCGTCCTAATGCGTCCGTTTCCGCTTCTAGCCGGGCTAGCTCTTTTTTCGCCGCTGGATCGGCGCGGAGTTCGCCAACTTCATCACTTCGGAATGATTTTTTCGTCGTTTCGATCGCACTACGCGATTGACCCAGTTCTTTTTCCAGGCTCTTTATTTTGATCTCAAGCGTTTCTCCGTGGCGAGCTTTCGCACGAACATCATCGAGCTTCTCCTTCACTTTCTCGATCGCTTTAGCTTTCTCGTCACCATTGGGTAGTTTCCTAGCTTCCTCAAGCTCGACTTTAATCTTCTCCATCTCTGGAGTGTCAATTTTAAGCTCCTCTTTGTATCTAATTTCGATGTCTACACAAGTGCTACAAATCAGACAGCGACCCTCTTCAGTAATTCTGATCTCATGACCATCCGCAGTGGGTTCTTTGCCAACGACACGCTCTCCATCAATGACCTCTGGTGTTTTGCCCGGAGGTTCAGGCTCAGTTTTTGGCGGTTCAGTTTTTGGCGGTTCAGTTTTTGGCGGTTCAGTCTTCGGAGGCTCAATTCCTGGACTCTTGCCCTTAATCGCTGCAACAATTTCAGCAACAAATTCAGCAAACAGGGCAAAGAGCAGGTAAAGAACAAGGGCAATTCCAATTCCGATCACACTCCCTGCAATCTGAGTGTAGTCAAGTTCTTTTTCTTCTTTAGTCTGAAGCGCCGTAAACAAATCTAGGAATGCCTTTAATGCAGATGCACTTTCAGCTACTAGGAATGAGAGAAAGAGTGCTTCACCCAGTACCGCAGCGAGTTCAAAACCTGCCCATGCTCCAGCAAGTGCCGCTGGTACTGAGAAAGCACCTGCTCCCGCGATCCCTCCACCCACAAATCCGACAACCACTAAAATGATCGTGACATATCCCATCAGCAGCATGAGAATGTTATTTAGCTTTCTCCACAGTGCTAATGGGAAATCCAGGAGGATGAGAATGTTTGACCAGACATCATGAAAGAACCCACCGAAATCATCAAAGATGTTACGAGGCATGTACAAGCTCTTCGCTGCATTTGCCCAATCCGTTTTCCACAACTCATAAAATTCATGCCCGATCGCCCGGATAGTGGCAGGGGGCCAGAACATATTCACAAAAGATTCCCGAAGCATCTTCCGCAGGTCTAATGCCTTCCATTGTGCTGCGAATTTTTCATCAAGTGCTTTGTTGACTTCATCTCGTGTCGCTGTACTTCTTTGCGGCTGACCATCAGGCGCTCTTTGAATCGTTCCACCCACTGAGGTAGAAGTTTGCCCACTGGATAACGCTTCATTCATCTTCTGCTGTGCAACGCTCTTCGCTTTGCTGGGTGCTTCTGCCTGAATTTTTCCAATAAGCTGATCCATCAATGGACTGACCACAGCGATCGGATCGTTGACTAATCGTTGAACAAAGTCATAGACCTGCTTCATCTCTTTCACAACAAAGACCACTGCGCGAATTGCATAAGAAGTCACTTTCTTCACAAATCCTTCGATCGAGACTAGCAAGCCTCGAACAAAAGAAGTGAGACGTTTCCAGAAACTATCCCAAAATCCGCGAACCGATCGCCACAAAGACCGAATTTTTCCATAGAGCAATCTTGCTCCTTTCTGCATAAAACCTGGAAGCAGCCCGAATGCTGTACTATTCAGCAAACCATCGATCGTATCAAATAGGGACGTAATGTACCCAGATACAAAGTTCCAAATACTACTACCAGTTTCCAATACACCGTTCACGACCGCTTTAACAATTTGCCAAACCGCGTTCGCACCCGTCGAAAGAGCATTCCAGGCAGTACTTAAAGCATCTGCATTCATATTAGCAAATGCGTTGTTAATCAAGGTCATTGGGAAGGTAATTGCAGTCAACGCATCTTTCAGCGTGTTTTTTATACTCTCAAATGAGGAAGTAGCAAATGCCTGGATGTCGTTAAATTTCTCTTTTAGCCATTCGATGCCAGCATTGACGAGACTACTGATTTTAGCAATAATCCACTCTACTCCCTCAACGACCTTATCTTTTGCCCATTCAGCACCCTCTTTTACTGTGTCTACAGCAAGGTTTCCAGCAGTTTTAATGCCTTCGATACTTGGATCAAATTGATAGTCAGTAAAAGGAATATCGAAGTTATACCAAGCAGCCTGAATGTTTGGTACATCAGCGGTTAATGATTTGTCTTCGCTAGGTTGTTCTTTAGTTTGAAGCTTGCTCCCTCCCTGTTGTACGGTATGCGTTAGCTCATGTGCTAGTAACCGCTTTCCTTCTGTCGATTCTAGGTTGTACTGTCCTGCTCCAAAATAGATGTCTTGCTGATGTGTAAATGCCTTCGCCTGCAATGCTTGATTCATTTCTACTGAGTCTGCATTTGTGTGTACTCGCACTCCGCTGAAATCCTTTCCAAAGCGAGATTCCATAAAGCTGCGAGTTTCTTTCGGCAACGGTTCGCCGCTTCCCTTGCTCGCACTCAACTGAGTCTCTAAGGTTGATGTTGTAGCAGAAGACGAGTTGTTCAGTTCTTTGGCTTGAACTGTGTCACTCTCTGAAAGTTGTTTGTCTCTTGTTTCTAGAGTGGAGGGCGAAAAGCGCTGAATGTCCAGAGATTGTGGTGAATGGTCAACGCTGGTTAGTCCTGGATCTGGCATGGTCATCACACGATCGCTGATCGCATCGGCTTCTTGCTCGTAGGGATCTCCAGGCTGACCGATCGTTAAACTAAATTGAACGAGAGGCGATTTGGTGCGGCTCTCCTCTGGAAGTTTTGCACTACTTTCAAAAGTGGGCGGCGGCTGCACTGTTGTCTCTTCTGATGACAGTGCTTCACGCTGGAGTGCGTCCTCCGCTCCACAGGTCGTACACTTCGCTTGAAGGGTTGGGACAGCGGCAGGCTGGAAGAATGTTTCTTGCTGAGTTAACGGCTTGGATTGTAAATCGGGTGCTGTGGTTGGGTGAAAAAACGCAGTTTGTTCTGAGGACTCTGAGAAAAAAGCCCGTTCCGTAGAAGTGTGATCCACAGCGTCATGCTGCTGGCTAGATGTGCTTTTAGTCTCGTTCGCTTTCATGGCGTTATGTCCACTCTACGGTTAACAGGTCTTCCATCCAGGGCAGCTTCACCATGCTCAAACCCCAAGGTAAGCTGCTGAGTAGAATATCGATCGCGTTCTGCTCGACTTGAAGTTTCCAGTTTCCCTCACTTGTGCGCGTTAGCTTGCCTTGTCGCTGTAAAAAGCCTTCGCGTAATCCATCTGGGCTTGTACTTTTCAGCACTTCCCAATAGTCGATCGCAGTTTGCAATAGATGTTCCCCTTCTTGTAAAGCCGCGATCGACAGTTCTAATCCTCGCACCACCGGTCGATTTAGCGACCAACCACAGAGCAGTTTCGGCAATACCAGTTCGTATTCTGGAGCATCTGTTTGTTGAGTCACTAAGTAATGGAGTAAGTATATTGCACTTTGCTGAGAGAGAGCATCGCGAAAAGTATCGTTCTCTAGCAATCCGACTGCATCAAAGTAAAAACTTAAGAACGGATGTAACAGGACTAACCCTGCCTGAGTTACATACAACCCAGATTCCAATTCTTCGGGCTGTAAGGATGACTCTCGATCGAGAATCGATAACAAGGTTGTTTCTACTGTGTGATGTTCTGTGACCTGATTAAACGCTGTCAGCCAGAGGGCTGAATCCTCGATTATGGTTGCTTCTAGAACAGAGCGGATTTCGGATTGTAGGTCGATCGTAAGCATCAGTTGAGTAAGCCAGTTGCGAATCCAGAGCGCAGTAGGTAAGGGGCGTAATGTTTCGGTACTAGAACCAATTTCAATCAGTAGCAATAACCATGCCTGCACTTCTAGATGTTGAATTGCTGTTTCGCTCAAGTTGAGTGCTTGCATCACTTGTCGAGCTTGGGTTAGTAGTGCTGTCCAACTGTTCCACATCGGCTGCATTTGCAAGATGAATTGATGCCGGAAAGGTTCCGGGAATTGGTCTACGAATCGCTGGCGTGCAGTTGGATTCGTTGCCATCACTGTTTGTAAAGATCGCCGCCAGTGCGAATCGCTTTGCATAACAGCTTCCCAGCGAGGAAACCAATCTTGAGAGGATTGTTCTTGTGGGAGACGACCTTGCTCTAGAAAGAACAACCAAAGGTGTAAGTCTGAATAAGAGCGGTCTAGTGGCTCTAAACTAGCATCCTCCGGAAGAAGTGGTGAAAACACTTGTTCGATCGCGGTCAACCAGAGCGATCGTTCAGAAGAAATCGTTTCTCGAATCGTTTGTAGAACCTGTTGGGATGTTGCTTCTAGGTAGACGAATTGAGCGAGCCAATTTTGCAACCAAACTTCAGAAGGCGGATTGATTGAAGTCTGATCTGGCGTAATTTCAACTAGGAGTAATCGCCATGCTTGTCGCTCTAAGTGCTGTGTTTGATTGCGGCTGAGTCTTAAAGCTTGCATCAGTTGTCGAGCTTGAGCAAGTAAGGTAAACCAACTCGCCCAGGTCGGCTGCATTCGCACGATGAGCTGACTGAGGAACGATTCTGGAAACTGTTCGACTAAGCGCTGTTGTACGGCTGAATTTCTTGCAAGTAACCTTTGTAATGAACTGCGCCAGTTCGTATTCCCTTGGATAACTGCTTCCCAACGCGAGAACCAGTTCTGCCAATTCCTAGCAGGAACCCACCAAGGCAAACGACCCACCTGTAGAAAGTATAGAAAGACTTCCCAATCTGCTGCCGATCGACTGTGTTGGATGAGTGTATTTTCCTGCGATCGAGCATCCTGTAATAGCGCATCATTCAAAGTTTGATTTAAAGCCGCTAGTAAATTTGTTGATAATTCCTCTGCTAAACAACGTCGATCGATTAAACCAATTTCGACCACCACCTGATCGAATCGAAGTACTTGATTAATTCCAGCTAGGCGATCGAACAGTCGTTCAAGTTCTGGAACTGCCTGCTGCTGAAACGCGCGACTGACTTCTTCTTGTAAGCTCCAAACATCGGCTAGGTTTCCGGTGTCAAGCTCCAGAATAGTTCGTCCGATCAGGTGATGTTGTTGGCTCATAGCAAGATTAGGGAGCTAGTTTTTCGGAGTTGTTTGTGGTGTTAGCAGGTTGGAGCGACCCCGTAGGCTTTGCGTACATCCACATGAAAGAAAGGAACACTGCGATCGCGCTGAAGGTGAGGAGTTGAATTGGTTTAGGCTGAAACTGCTGGTTCATCTGATAGGTGCTAGGAAAAGCGTGAACTGAGCGATCGTGGTTCTGCGTTAGGCGAGAGAAGAAGGAGCGAATGCTGGGTCTACTTGGCTGGGGAGGATCAACACCCTCTGAAGGTGTGACATCCGCAGAAATCCCTTCGGAGTCGGTGATCGTAATTTTGCTTGAGCGCAATTCTCCAGATAGTCCTTCTGCGTTCGCTTTGCTGTATGCTTGTGCTGTAATCGTATGTGTACCGAGAGTCGGTTGCCAGGTTGTTGGCATTACATAAGGAAGAGCATTGATTGGAGCTAAGACCTTTTCTGGTTGCTCTGTACTCGTGTAAGTAAAGACAACACTGTTCACGGTTCCACTCACTTGGCACTCAAATTGATCAGTTCCAGTAAAGAACGATCGCGGAAAGGTCTGCTCATCTTGTAATTGCACCCGACTGGTAACAGTGTCATCTGAACTCAGCGTGATTAGATTTAAAGCAGCAATCCCAGGTTGTGCAGAAATCGTAATCTCTCGCGTTACCTCATTCGTACACTCCGCTTGTGTGATGCTATATTTTAGAGCGATCGTTTTCTCGGTTTCTGTCTCATTCAGCGGAACTGCACTGAGCATTAAGCGATCGTCTTGTAAAACAGTTTTAGAGATATCTTGTTCTCCCATTTGCACCTGAAAAGTTCCACCAGATTGGCGAGGATTCAAGCTGACCACATCGCTGGTTGTGAATGATGTTTGATCGTCCTCTCCAATCTCAAATTCGGCATTGGGCAAGGGTTTGATTGTTACAGTGTAGTTTAGTGTATTGTCGCAGTAAGCTTGCGAATTGCGAACCAAAGCCGCGATC
>JADEXW010000932.1 GCA_015206935.1 Pseudanabaenaceae cyanobacterium LEGE 13415
ACCAGCAGCCCGATCACAATCCAGGAGACGATAAAAACCTGCCCATGAATCTTTAGATTGCCAATCTCCCAATAGAGGTGATGACCTACCTCTAGGTTGGCGATCGGTAAAACGGTGGGAGCGTCGAGGAAATTTAGCATTTCAGTTCAGGCGGCTTTTCCCAGATTCAAGGAGCAATATTTTGCTGCGAATTTCTATTACTTAACTCTGAGTTTGATCAGGCGTGAATATCGTTCGCAAAGTGTACAAAAGAAGAGTACCTTTGTACGTTAGAAATCCCAGAAATACAGGTAACACATGGAGTTCTTTGACTTGGGTCGCGACAATGATCACGCCCGCAAAAATCGCCAAATGTGTTTTGCTGATCTGTTGTTTCTCCGTACCAATGCGCTCTACGTTTCGTGCCAATAACTTTAAGTAAACCACACCTGTACACGCTCCAATTAAATAATTCAGAGCAGTGTTGAGCGAATAGAAATACCAGACGGGAAAGAAGATCAATCCGGTGAGAACAATGGTTGTAATTAACAACTCGTTTTGGAGTCGATAATAGTCATCCATTGAGGCACTCGGTTCTGGTTTTTCTGTACCAGTTTGGATCGTTTCTTCCATAGCAGGCGCGGCTCCAAAGTTAGGTCTACATTGTTATGATAGCGATCGAATTCCGTAGATATCCGAGCGATCCCGAACAATGCCGAACCGAGTGTCATCATATCATGTGGAGGTAATAATACTTAATGACTTTTGGCAGGGGGATTTCATTGATTGACGATAAAAGGATCTCTAATCTGTCTGTGATCAAAAGTGACCATTATATGCTGTGTGGAGTGAGCGATTGATACCAATCAAATTTTGTACTCATACAGAACATACGCAATCTGAATTAAGAAGAGGGAGCATTTTCCGCATCGATACGGAAGTCTAACATTTGCGCTTTTTGTAAAACTTCTTAATGTCAGTGTAGGAAAGTGGTATGAGTCAAGTATCAAAGATAAGTATTAAAGCAATTCTGATAGGTCTGATTGTGGATATCGTTGGTAGTCTCACAGTAGGGACGCTTCTTGGAATCATACTAGGCGTGGCACTAGCTAGTCAGTCAAAATCACGAGCAGATTTCAACACACTGCTGGCTCAGTCGGTTCTGAGTCCTGGATTTTTGCTTGCTAGTCTAATCGTGGGGCTTGGATTCACATTTTTAGGAAGTTTCGTGGCAGCGCGTATTGCAAAGCGGGCAGCGTTAATCCATTCTGGCATCGTTGGCGTGAGCGCTTTCATCTTAGGAGCATTGTTCCTTTCTAAGGAATACCCCTTGTGGTACATTGTCGCGTCATTGTTACTAACAGTTCCGAGTGCTTTACTGGGTGGAATTGCTGCAAGAAAGTAGACCACTTGAATTCTTTGAGATCACTTTGATTGAAGTTTGTTCGATCGAACATTCACCCTCTTTTCAAACTAGCCTCAAACGCTAACTCAAGCTGATAGAGACACACATCAAAGGCGAGAAAGAAATTCATGTGTCCCGGAATGAAAGGAGCGTTTCGATCGAGCATCCAAGCAAACGCGCACTC
>JADEXW010000248.1 GCA_015206935.1 Pseudanabaenaceae cyanobacterium LEGE 13415
CCTTAAACGCATTGATTTCAAAGAGAGCGACCCGAAAAATGGCATGTCTTCGCGTTGACGAAAACATCACAGTGAACACCCAGCACGTTGAAAAAGTCAAGTGGAAACGCTATGCCGAAATTCGGGATCGATGTTTCTCACGGGCGGCGATAAAGTAGAAATTCGGGTGTGAGGAGATTTGGAATGCAGGAACAATCACTAGAAAACGCAATTTCAGCTAGTCAACAATATCTTTTCTCATTGCAAAAACCAGAAGGATACTGGTGGGCAGAACTAGAATCGAATGTCACGATCACGGCTGAAACGATTTTGCTCCATAAGATTTGGGGAACTGATCGAGAGCGACCATTGCACAAAGCTGAGAATTATTTGCGATCGCAACAACGAGATCACGGCGGTTGGGAGCTTTACTACAACGATGGCGGCGATCTTAGTACAACCGTCGAAGCTTACATGGCACTCAGATTGCTTGGTGTTTCGTCGGCTGATCCTGCATTAGTCAGAGCAAAAGAGTTTATCCTGGCACGAGGCGGAATTACTAAAACTCGCATCTTTACTAAGTTCCACTTGGCGCTGATTGGATGTTTCGACTGGCGGGGCATTCCATCGCTTCCCCCGTGGATTATGTTCCTGCCATCGCTAAAAGTTGAGATTCCGAATCCATTCAGTTCAGAGCCATTGTTTTCGGGTCATACGTTTAGCATCTATGAAATGTCGAGTTGGGCGCGAGGCAGCACTGTTCCATTGTTGATCGCGTTCGATCGTAAACCTGTTTTCATTACTGATCCTGCAATTACGCTCGATGAACTCTATGTCGAGGGCGTTCACAATGCAGTGTATGAATTGCCGAGAAAATCGGATTGGACAGACTTATTTTTGGATCTCGATCGAGCTTTCAAATTCGTTGAAGATTTGAACTTAGTGCCTTTACGTGAAGAAGGGATCAAAGCGGCTGAAAAATGGATTCTCGAACGCCAAGAAGCAACCGGAGATTGGGGCGGCATTATTCCTGCCATGATCAATTCGCTGCTTGCCTTGCGCTGTTTGGGATACGACGCGAACGATCCCTATGTCGCGCGGGGATTAAGAGCGATCGACCATTTCGCCATTGAAGAAGACAACAACTATCGAATTCAGCCTTGTGTATCTCCGGTTTGGGACACAGGATTAGTTGTTCGATCGCTGATTGAATCTGGTGTTTCCCCTTCTGATCCTGCATTAGTAAAAGCGGGTGAATGGTTGCTTGAAAAACAGATTCTTAGCTATGGAGATTGGGCAGTAAAGAACACTGAAGGAAAACCGGGTGCATGGGCGTTTGAGTTTGAGAACCGCTTCTATCCAGACGTAGATGATTCTGCCGTGATTGTAATGGCGCTCGATTTACTAGAGATGCCGAATGAAGCAGAGAAACAACAAGCAATCAAACGCTGCATCGATTGGATTAGCACAATGCAATGTAAGCCGGGAGGCTGGGCAGCGTTCGATCTCGATAATGATCAAGATTGGCTCAATGCTATGCCTTACGGCGATCTCAAAGCAATGATTGATCCGAATACAGCAGATGTCACCGCACGAGTTTTAGAAATGTTTGGACAGCTTCAAACAGGCGATACTAAACGCTGTGCAGCACTGACACCCGATCGCATTGTTCGAGCCTTATCGTATCTCGATCGAGAACAAGAAGCAGATGGCTCCTGGTTCGGGCGGTGGGGCGTAAATTACATCTATGGAACCAGCGGCGTTTTAGTTGCCTTGTCGAAAATTGCACCCAACACACATCGACGGAACATTGATCGAGGTGCAAACTGGTTAGTTCAAGTGCAAAATCCCGATGGCGGTTGGGGCGAGACTTGCGAAAGCTACAAAGACCCAACACTGAAAGGCAAAGGAGATAGTACCGCTTCTCAAACGGCTTGGGCAATTATTGGATTGTTAGCAGCGGGAGATGCAATTGGGAATTACGAATGGGACTCGATCGATAAAGGAATTGCGTATCTGATTCAAACTCAGAAAGACGGAGCTTGGAATGAAGACTTGTTTACAGGGACAGGATTTCCAGGACATTTCTATCTGAAATACCATCTCTATCAGCAGCATTTTTCGCTCACTGCTCTGGGACGATATCAGACTCGGTTGCAACAGCGAATGGCGTTGAAAGTGCCTTTGAATTTGAAAGTGAAGGAAACGGTTGATTTGGTTCAAGAATCGTAGAGTGCTTGGCGGTTCGATCAAGTGTTTCGCTTCGTTGTCGTCAGCTAGTGCCCTCATTCTGGGGGACTTTGAGCGAGAAAACTCTCTCGAATTCTAAAGCGCTTTCCACCTTCAAAGTCCCCCAAATTTGGGGGATTTAGGGGGCATTAGCCGTCTTAAACGAAGCACTTTAAAACGTCAAAGGGTCTGGCAAACGCCAAACCCTGAAAACTGTAGTCACTTAATTGTATGTGTAGCTGAAACAAGAAGTAACAAGTAAGGTGGACAGGAATCGCAACCGTTCTCATCAACAACCACTACGTATCCAGCCAAATCAGGCGGTAGTTTTCGTTTGATCAGGTTTTTATCTCAAGTGAACCAATAATCTGAAGTGAACGAGATAAATCTTAACCAAAGTGAAGTGCGATCGTAGTTTCGTTTCCTAGACTTTGCGAGGCGACTAAAGCGGGAGACACAGGCTTTAATCTGGCTTGGAAGAAGGGTTTCAACTTCTTTTGTGTCTTGAATATAAAGTAGCATTCCTGCCCTAGTGCGGTGCGTCTAATTCATTAATGTTTACAGCCCTTCATCGACTGCAACGATCGCGCTTAACTACCGCAAAATTGCCGCCCAAGTTGCACCTCCCACAATGCCATCCGCTTCCAAGCCAAATTTGCTTTGAGCCGCTTTCACCGCTTCTTCTGTACCAGATCCAAAAATGCCATCCACTTCACCGTCATAAACGCCGATCGCTCTTAATCGATTTTGCAATCCTCGAACTGCTTCGCCTCTCGCTCCTCGCCGCAAAATCGGAAATTCTCCAGTGGGTGCAGGCTCAGGACGAGGCGATTCCACTTCAGAACGACGGGATTCCACTGGCGTTTGTGGTCTTGGTGCGGGATTCGCGGCAACAGGCTCAGAAGTCGGAAACAATCGATTCCAGGTCTCAGATCCCACAATGCCATCTGCTGTGATTCCTGCCGCCGCTTGGAAGCGTCTCACGGCTTGAGCGGTACTTTCTTCAAATACACCATTCACCGTACCCGCGTAGTACCCTAGAAGCTTTAAAGTGCTTTGTAGCTCGGTGACATCTGAACCTTGACTGCCGACTCTAAGAATCGATCGAGTCGGAGTCTGCGCGAATCCAGGCGCGATCGTACAAATCATTAGCGCCATCGAAAGCACAATCGATCGCATAGTCTGCATAAACAAATGAGGTTGAAGACGAATCATGAGACGGGATATTAAGGGTAAGGTTGCCTTCACATTAAACGTGAGTCAAATCAGCGAAATTTTACACTAGGTTTGGAAAAATAATCATGCAGTCTGCTCTTCTCTATCGTTTTCAAGCCGCTATGATGGGCGCGATCGTCGGTGAAGCAATCGGAATTCAAGCGTCTGGGCGCGTTTCTGCTCGGCGCGATTCCTTTGAGTTCATGCGCTTTTATGCCGAATCTTTGATTAATCCAAGTCGAACAGAAAATCCCAGTGATCCAATTTTTCGAGAATCGCTCACGACTGCCGAATCTGCGATCGCGCTTCTGCCCGTTTTTCTATTTTTTCACGAGGATTTTCCCAAGCTCCGTCAAAACGTTGAAGCGGTTCTGAAGCTCTGGCAAAATCCCGCTGTATCAGAATTAGATTTGCTAGCGATCGGTTATACCTTTTCTCAAGCCTTACTCGAATCGCTTACGCCTCGTCGTTTCGTTTCCTCGATGTTCGAGGCATTGTTAGCACCACCGGAAGGAATTCCCAAGCTTCAACGGCTTCAGCAAGTCGAAACGATGATTCAACAAGGAATTGGACTGGAAGATGCAACACAATTAATTTTGACTTTGAGTGATGCAACGACTGGAGATGCTGCGATCGCGCTTGCACTCTATTGTTTTCTCAGCACTCCCGGAGACTTTCGTATCTCAATTCAGAGAGCAATTCAAACTCGCTACCAGGTTCCAGGAGTTGCAGCACTCACCGGAGCGCTTTCAGGGGTATATAACAGTACGATCGGACTTCCTGCCGCGTGGCGAATGGCAGTGACACAACAAACAGAGATTCAACAGTTATCTAAGCGATTGTTGGCGAGTTGGTCGGGAATGTATTCGATCGAGGAAAGAAATGATGCAGGAGCCACGCTACCAATTGGGGTCGCGGCTCCTCAAGTCATGCGGAAAATTTGAAATGAACTGCGGTGAAACTATTGAGTTGTCAGGGCACTAAGCGCACGCTCGTATTGTGAATCGCGAGACGTACCCAGTTCATCAGGATGGCTCGATAGTTCCTGTTTCTGTTGCTGAGTTAAAGGAATCACAACATTCGGTGTAATGCCTCGGTGATTGATGTCCAGTCCTGAAGGTGTGAAATAGTGCGCGATCGTTACGTTGATTCCTGATCCATCTGGAAGTGGATTAACGGATTGAACTAACGCTTTTCCAAAGGTTTGCGTCCCGACTACAACCGCTCTTTGATTGTCCTTCAAAGCACCTGTAAGAATTTCACTGGCACTCGCTGATCCACCATCGACGAGAATGGCTAAAGGTCGATTGGTTAAAGCAGTCCGATTCGCTTGCACTTCTTCTGCTGCGCCATCACGATCGACAATCCGAACAATCGTCCCTTGATTCAACCACATCCGAGCGATTGCAGTTTCTTGATCCAGCAATCCACCCGGATTTCCCCGTAAATCGAGAACAAAGCGATCGACATGCTGACGATCGAGGTTCGTAATCGCTTGTTGCATTTGCTCTGCGGCATGACCACTAAATTCATCTAAGCGAATGTAGCCAATGCGTTGATTGTTCTGCTGACGGAGTGCAGCGGTGACAACGGGGAGTTGAATTTGCTGACGAGTGATTGCGAGACTGAAGGGAGCGCGTTTTGCTCGACCGAGAAGGAACTTGACTTGTGTATTGGCTTGACCTCGAATGAGCTTAGTGGCTTGCTCGATCGCCATTCCTTGAGTGCGATGTCCATCGATCGCGAGAAGGGTATCGCCTGGTCGCACTCCCGCTTTCAAAGCTGGCGAATTGTTCAGAACTTTAACAACTTTAATCGCTTTTGTCTTTTGATCTGTTTCAAGCTGCAATCCAACGCCTGTCAATTCTCCATTAATATCTTCACTGTTCAAAGCTTGGAACTCGGTTGGAGTGAGGAAGCGAGTGTAAGGATCATTTAATTGCTTTAGTGCGCCCTTTAATGCCGCATAAGCAGCATCTCGACTGGTATAGTTCTTAGATAACAATTGCTGGCGAACTTGTTGCCAATCCACATGATTGAAAGAGCGATCGACATAGGTTTGATCGACAATTTGCCATGCTTGATCTAAGACCGCTTTCGGACTATCCCGGAATGAGATTGTAGACGCGATCGATTCTCGGTTGAAAAAGGTCGTCAGTGCCAAAGCTCCAGTCAGACCAACAAGGCTAAGAGTACGAATGGATTGGAAGGACACCATCTGTTTTCTCCAAAAAGTAGTTCAGTGAACTGAGAAGAGAATGAGCATCAGCAGTGTTTGTCCTCTTCGGGAGTTCGACCTTGCTCTAGGTATAGCGAGAGCAAGCGCGATCGCACTAGAGCCGATGTGCCCTGACCCACTAGGAAAAAAGTCACATTTTTGTCAGTACTTTTTGACCTCAATACGAGTCCTAACCGTTGCTACACGATGACTTCAAAGCCTCAATGATCTTGATATTTGCTTTAGGAAATGGAAACTCAGGAAGTTGATCAAGCGTCACCCAGCGAATTTCATCACACTCGATCGCTTGCGGTTCTCCAGCAACATGCTGACAATGATGCACATTCAACGAAACTCGAAAATGAGTATAAGTGTGATCCACTGTGATCAGATGCTCACCGACTTCAATTTCAATTCCCAGTTCTTCTTGAATTTCGCGCTGAATACATTGCTCGATCGTTTCTCCGGGTTCAACTTTACCGCCTGGAAATTCCCACAATCCACCGAGCAAACCCTCTGCTTTACGTCGATCGATTAATATCTTCTGATCTTTCCAAATCACTGCGACTCCAATCACTTTATGCGGAATCGGCGCACGAGTCTCTGACATAGGAAGCTCCGATTGAATTCCTCGATTGTACGCCTTGCAGTGCGATCGCCAAGGACAAATTAAACAAGCTGGATTTTTCGGAGTACAAACCGTTGCACCTAAATCCATCAAGGCTTGATTAAAGTCACGCCCCTTTTCTGGATCAACCAATGTTTCAGAAAGCTCCCAAAGTTGCGACATCGATCGACTGGGTGGAACTTCCAGCGCCATGATTCGAGCTAAAACACGCTTCACATTGCCATCTAAGATTGGTAATGACTGATTGAATGCAGCACTGAGAATGCCGCCTGCGGTAGTGCGTCCAATTCCTGGCAGTTTCAGCGCCGTTTCTAAATTAGTTGGGAACTGTCCCTCATATTCCTGTAGAACTTGTTGAGCCGCGCGATGAAAGTTTCGGGCACGCGCATAGTATCCCAAACCTTCCCAAGCTTTGAGAACGGTTTGCAGATCTGCATTTGCAAAAGACTCGATCGATGGAAATTGCTGCATCCATCGTTCAAAGTATGGGATTACCGTTTTCACCTGAGTTTGCTGAAGCATAATTTCAGAAACCCAAATTGCATATGGATCTCTCGTCTTTCTCCAAGGTAGCGATCGACCTTGATTCGCATACCAAGATAACAACGACGATCGCAATTCAGTCATAACAAAATTCGGCAGAGAAAAGCTCCCTGCCGACGAAGATTGACTTAAAGATCGACTATTCGGCATCGATCGATTGGAAAGACTTCTCAAACGCCAAACGTTGTTCTGCGCTCTTAAGAAAATAGCCGCTCATCATCGCAGAAGCAAGCAGGCGACCTAAAGCTTCACGGCTGGTTGTAATCGTCACTTCAAAACTTTCAGGTGGAAGACCTCCCAACAATCCAATTATATTGCGCTCCATCACTTGTAAAACTTCAGACGATGAAGGCTTAGAAAGTTGAGCGATCGTTTCAGGGTCAAGCGATTGGACATACTCTATAAACTTGCCATTCGATTCGCCAACGCCTTGGATGAACTCAGGAAGTTGATTGGATGTATCGTTCACGGTCTTCTCCCTCGCAACTGAGGATTCATTCGATAAACATACTGTAACAAGCCTAGAATTCTTCCACAGTCGGTAGAACCGAACCCTCCAAGTTCGGAAAACTCATACCAAATCAATCGATTCATGCGACAGATCCTTCGCCCCCTAGATCCCCCAATTCTGGGGGACTTTGACTCTTGTTCCCCCAAACTTGGGGGTTAGG
>JADEXW010000249.1 GCA_015206935.1 Pseudanabaenaceae cyanobacterium LEGE 13415
CTTGAATTCTAGATCGCGCTCTAACTTTGCTAAGGGAGCTTGATCAATGATGGTTAAAAATGAGAAAAAGATGAGCAATTGAAAGATGGGTGCGAATCCGTCAATGTTCAACCAAGACTGAAGCAGCGGGACAGAAAGAAATGCGATCGAGCCAAACACCGTTCCTAAAACCAGCAACACTGTAAACGCTTGATGATAGTCTCTCGGTGTTTGTTCGCCTTCTTGCCGAATCAGGTACACCCCGACACCTAAATGTCCAAAGGTCTGAATAAATTGGCTCAGTCCAAACGCAGTTGCAAACAGTCCGTATTGAGTGGGCCCAATGGTTCGAGTCACCAGTAAAACATTCCCGATACTGATCAACATTCCCAGACCCTCTCGGAATACCAGATAGGCACTTCCGCGCATGACTTTCGATCGCAAACTCATGGTTGCTCCCTGTAGCAATTCATAGATTGATTTGGTATGGAATCCTTAGACTTACAGCGCTCCTACTACGGATGTCTCAATGTAGTTATCATGATCGTAGTAAGATTTCTGCACCTCATTTTCAGAGACCGCACCATTGATCACGATACCGAGAACATTCTGCGAAGATTGTGCTAAAAGTTCCTTCGCAGTAACGGCACTCGCATGATCTACTACACCCGGTCGAGCCACCAGCAACAATCCATCAACAATCTTTCCTAAAGTCAATGCTTCCGCTGCCACGATTAAAGGCGGTGCATCCACAATCACAAAATCATACTGTTCCTCAAACGATTCGATCAGTGCAGCCATCCGCTTAGAATCTAACAACGCCAAAGGATTCGGAGGAATCACGCCACAAGTTAGCACATCCAGATTTTCTAAAACAGGCACGATCGAGTCTTTTCCCCGATTCGGCTCCACAATCAGATGACTCAAGCCAGAGACATTCGTCAGATGCCAGATGTGATGCTGGGATGGATGATGCAAATCTGCATCAATTAGCAAAGTTTTCCGTCCGAGTGTTGCCATTGTTGCCGCAAGATTTGCAGCTACGGTAGACTTTCCTTCACGCGGTACAGAACTGGTGATTACAATGCTTTTTAAATTCTCATCTAAACTTAGAAATTTGAGATTGGCTTGCATCATTCGATACGAAGCACTGACCGTCGATCGAGGGGCATCTCGAACCGGAAGTTCGGGAATTGACCATTCGAGTTTATTCGATCGATTCGTCACAGGCTTACCAAAGTGCGGAATGGTTCCTAACCAGGTGTAGCCAAACAAATCGCGAGCTTCTTTGATTGTTTTGATCGATTTGTCACCGAGTTCTAGGAATGTGATGGCTGCGAGTGACATCAAGATTGCAATCACCACACCCATGAGAATGATCAGATTAGAAGTCGATCGAGCTGGCAATTGAGGTATAGCCGCTTGTTCAATAATCCGCGCTGTTCCCACATTCTGCTTCTCAGTCAGTTCAACTTCCTGAAGCTTCTTCAAGAGAGATTCGTAAGTCGATTGTGCGGCATCTAAACGCCGTTGAAGTTCCCGCTGAGTTTGTTCGAGTCGTGGAACTTGACGAATTCGATCGCGGTAAGCATCACGAGTCGTCGTTAAGGAAGCTAACCGACTTGCAAGACTCAATCGCTGTACTTCTGCATTGACAAAATCTTTCATCAAGCCTTGCCGAATATCTCCTGGTGACAAATCAGTTTCTGAGATGTCTCCATTTGCGACAGTCTCTCTAATTCGGTCTTGAAGCATGTTTTGGAGCGTCGCCACTCGCTCCTCAAGACTGGTAATGGCAGGATGCCTTCCAGTGAATCGAATGTATTCGAGTTCGAGCTGGGTTTGTGCTTCCTGAAGCTGTTTCGACAGTTGCTGAACCTTGTTGTCTTGGCTTAACGCATTCACATCGATCGCACGTTCAGTACTCATATTGAGCGTATCGGAAAGCGTGTTGTAGCGTGTATTGATTTCGGTGAGATCCGTATGGGTTGCTGCAATTTGCTTCTCGATTTCCCCGATCGTTTCAGTCAGGCGATCTTCTTCGCCTTTAATATCTGCAATTCCACTTTGTTCTTTGAATTCTCGGAGTGCGGATTCTGCTTGTCGAACAGTCGCCTCAGTCTTTGGAAGCTGCTCTGCGATAAATTCTCGTGCTGCGATCGCTTCCGATCGATTTTCCTGAACATTGCTAGCTAGATACTCGCTCATCACTTGATTGATGATGGAAGCGGCTTTTGCTGGATTCTGATCTTCGTAGGTGATTTCAAGAACATCAGTCCCAGACACATCTTTAACTTTGATCGATCCCGCTAAAACATCCGGATTTAGTGGATTTCCAGCATTATCGGTGAGTTTTAGCGCATTGATCGTTCGCTGTAAAATCGGTCGTGAGAGTACCGTTTGCGCTTCAGTTCGCACCGGATTGCTCTGCATCGTCAAGTTAGAGATGCGTCCAGCCGATTCGCCACCCAATCCGGTGAGTGAGGGAAGACGGTTCGATCGCAGTAAGAGCTTACCATCTGCGACATAGGTTGGCTTTTGCAACGAAGCCATCACACTGGAACCCGCTAAGGTTACAGCAAAAATTGCGGCAGTGGGTTTCCAACGGCGTTTTGCAATTAGCCAGTAATTTTGAAAGTCAATCTGCTCTAGGGCGTTGAGAGACATCGCACCAGAGTCGCTATTGTTCTTGGATCTCATTGGACGGATCGGATAAGTTGAACAATTCTTTAAGCCATTCCAGGATAGTTCCTGATGGTATCTACAACCCTGCTGTTAGATGATCGCTTGGTACAGAAGCACGATCTATTTTATGCAACTTTAGCTTACATCATCTGTATTCAGAATTCACATTGTTGTGAGGGTTAAAGTGTCACATTGATAGATGCTTGATGTTGCTTTTGCTACCTGGAAACTAGTCAGAATGGGGCTATCTGATGCGGTTTTTCTCAATCACAGTCGCAATCATACCTGTGACAATCGTGCAAAATTTAGGTATACGATCGCGCTTCTGATAACAGGACTCGTTTGTGCGATCGTTCTTCCCATCGCGCCATCATGTCTCGGTAGACTTCGCTGATAATCACTTGTGCGCTATAGGGTTGAACGACCCGCACACAAGCATCTGAAGGAAAGTCTGCTGGATTGAATAACACTCGATCGAGAGCATTCGCGATCGTGGTGGGAGTACGATCGACACAAACAATTCCGCTTTGGGCAGTGAGCAATCGAGGAGTATCGCCGCAATCGGTTGTGACGATCGGGATTCCTGAGCCGAGGGCTTCGAGAACAGAAACGGGTAAGCCCTCAAATCGACTGCTCAGAACAAACACATTCGCAATCTGGTAGAGATGCGCCATTTCAGATTGGGTTTGAGCGCCGAGTAATGTAATACGATTACGGATTCCTAACCGAGTTGCTTCAGCTTCGATCTCAGTTGCTAACTCTCCATCACCAGCAATTAATAAATGAGCATTCGGGTGAGTCAGAGCCGCGATCGCTTGAATGAGCAACACGGGATCTTTCTGGGGCTGAAGTCGTCCAGCAAAGAGAATGAACTGTGTGTCTTCTGCAAGTCCAAGTTTCTGAGCAAACAATCGACGCTGAATTGTTCGATCGAGCGATGGCTGGAACACTTCATCATCGAAGGAATTGTTGATGTATGAAATGCGATCGCTGAACCCTGGATAGCGATCGCGATAGAGTTCAAGTGATCCCGTATGACAAGAGAGAATTTGATCAAACTGTGTCACAAGAGAGCGTTCTAACATTGAATAAACGCCAGGAAAGTTACGCCACAAGCTCGCCCGTTTATCTGTCTTTGCAGTTTGCTGGCGAATATCATTATGAACAAACAATGTTTTCTCACCGCGCCACGATCGAGTGGCTAAGGTTGGCTCAATCCGGTGGAAGTGCATAAAGTCCGACTCAAGACAAGTCCGGAACAATGCAGCAGTGTATCCAACTGAAATCGGAATGCGCTTGCGGTGATTGTCGCCCTGAAGCGTGAACAATGGCATGAATTGAATCATCTTGCCTGCATATTCACGTTCTTGCCATTGCAACGGAGTTTCCGAAGGATCAGCACCCGTCCCGACAAAGCGAATTTCAAACTCATCCGGAGCATATTTCACAAACGATCGGACAATCGTTTGAATTCCACCAATGCTACTCCGCCAAGGATTGAACTGATAAAAGATTGTTAAAACAGGTTTTTGCATCGTTAGTATGCTCCTCGTCGAGTGAAGACCACTTGGAGCGTTTTCAGGATCAAAAAGAGATCATAGACCACGCTCCAACGTTCTTGGTAACGCAGATCAAGGTTCACCACTTGTTCAAAATCCTTGATCTCAGATCGTCCGTTCACCTGCCATTCTCCGGTCAATCCAGGTTTCACTTCCAAGCGCTGCCAATGTCGATCGTCGTAATGTTCTACTTCATCTAAGGTCGGTGGACGAGTTCCGACCAAGCTCATATCTCCAGCTAGAACATTCCAGAACTGTGGCAGTTCATCTAAACTTGTGCGACGTAAGAACTGTCCAACCCTTGTAATTCGGGGATCGTTCGTATTCTTGAACAAAAGCTTGCTACCTTCGTTTTCCACCATTGATTTTAATTGTTCGGCATCTGTCACCATCGATCGAAACTTTCGCAGCTTGAATGTTTTGCCTCGCAATCCGCAACGGATTTGAGTGTAAAACACGGAACCTGGACTATCGAGCTTGATCGCGATGACGATCGGGATAAACACAATTGCTAAAAACAAGAGACCCACCAAACTGCCGACAATATCAATGCTGCGTTTGCGCCAAGATCGCGTTGAGGGATGGTTAAACGGCTCGATCGAGAGTCGGAACGTCTGTAGTTTTGCTTCGGGATACTTCATTATTGCCTCTCCTATTTCAACGGGTCAGCGCAAGCAATCAATCGAAGAACATCGATTGCAAGAGGCTGGATCTGTACGAATGCTTTACGCTGCGTGGTGGGAGATGCGATCGACGAAAGAATCAGACTGTGGCATCGTTTGTACTTGAGTTCGGAGGTAACTCGCGCCCTGAGCTAAACAAGTCGGACAAAGGTCGCCTTGTGCTTGTTCGTTAATGTAGAGAACAACTCTGGCAAGGCTGGGTTGGAAAGGATGAGAACAAATTACACAGGATTCGAGCGCAGCATGGGAACACACAGATTCGATTTGCAGTTGCATAAAAAAGTAGGTGACAAGTCAATGAGAGTCGCATGAATAAAATTGTTTCAAACCCGCACCTCTGTAAAAGCACGACTGTAGAAATCACGGAAATAACCCCTGATGCCGAAGATGTCGGAACAGTTAAATTACTCAGATCTGAGCAATACCGTTAGGCTGTTGACCCTCTCCAGATGAGTGATTTTACGGTGGAGTCGGTTGAACGCAATTTTTTGCAAATTTGTCCAGTGCAATAACGCGGAAAATTTGCGATCACCCTTCATGTTTATCATAACCATCCAACCAGAGCAATACTTCGGGCTGTAATTTTGCGATCGAAATAAAAAATTAGTTGAATCGAGCAAAATTTCATGAAAGCGCGATTAACTTTCCCCTTTCATCGGACTATCCTGTGAAGAACTGAGTAACTGTCTGAGCGCCAACCACACAAAGATTGGAATGGTATCGAAATAGCGACCCCACAAACGGCGCGGTTCTTGTACCAGTCGATAAAGCCATTCCAATCCCGCCGATCGCACCATTCGAGGAGCGCGTTTATGCACTCCCGCATACACCGGAAAGGCTCCACCCAATCCAATCATCACGGCATGAATGCGATCGCGATGTTGAGCGATCCAAGCCTCTTGTTTCGGACATCCCAACGCCACGAGAACAATCCCAGCACCACTCTCATTAATTCGCTGAATCAATGCTTCATCCTCTTCAAGCGTGAGAGGGCGAAACGGGAGCGGCTCAATTCCCGCAAGGTTTAACTGCGGAAACTCGTGATCGAGTCTTTGCTTCATTCGATCGAGAATCACATCCTGAGATCCCAAGAAGAAAAGACTGACATTCTGGCTCGGAGCTTGCTCACATAATGCAATCAAAATATCCATGCCAGCAATACGATCTTGGTTCGAGACTCCTAAACAGCGAAGCATCCAAACCAAAGGCATTCCATCAGGAGTGACTAAATCAGCTTGGCGTAGAACAGTGGCAAACCCTGCATTACGATAGGCTTCAACGAGCATATGAACATTGGCAACACAGACTGTTTTACTAAGACGTTGCTTTGCCCAAGTCAATATCAGCGAAATTTGCGCGTCAAAAGGTAGCGCAGTCACCGGACAACCAATCACGCGCCGGATTGGAACATTTTCATTCTGCATGATTTCTGAGTATCTATTCAGTGTCTGAATGGTTTTGGTATCAGCACGATCGCGCTTGAACGAGAGCAGCTTTCTAAGCTGAAATAGAAAGTACTGCCAGAAGCGCTATGACTACTGGTGATGAACCACGCGAAAAGCCGCGCAGACCCTGGACGGGGGTTATGAAACAGTCAATTTAAAAACCTAGAGAGTTAGTCAACCCAGAAACAGAAATCAGACTAATTGTTCTACTCATTGCCAACACAGCACAATCGAGCCTCAAGTATTGCTGTGTTTTCTCTACCCGTTACCGAGAGTATCACAATCGTAATCATCGAAAATAGTTATGTCCAAAAGAACGGATACTCAAAGCGCGATCGCACTAGGGGGCATCAAGGGCATCTTATCGACTCGCGCTACTTGATGAGCATGTTGTGAGATGGTGAGTACCGAATAGCTATCTGTGAGAACTGAGATGATTTTGCTCATCATGGCTACTTTCTTGTAGCTCGGTAAGTTCATTGCTGGAAAGAAAGCGAGTTCTGGTAAGTCATCGCAGCCCATGAAGTCCAAGGGGTGCAGCAAGATTGAGGGTTGAACTCGGAATAGACGACAAAGCGCGATCGCAGTTCTAAAATACAACATTGCTAAGGCTGGCGAGAACACACCCAGATAGAGAACATAACTGGCGTGAATCGGAATTTTGAACACAGGCATTGTTGTAACGGGTAGCTCAACTAGATTGCCAGACTCTAACCGCAATCGATACGGTTTTAAGGGGCGAAATCCATCTTTGAAGCGTCCAAATAGCTGTTTGCGCTGTTCGAGTTCTTCTTTGCTGAGTTTACTGGTCATAAAATAGTAAGCACGCGCCAACGGGCCTAAGAACGTTGGAAATGTGGACGCATCACAGAGATAGCCCCGTTTTGCTAGAACTTTCAGAACCGTTCGAGACAAACTAAATCCAGGACCTCGAAAACAGACGGGGCGAACTCCGGTTGCTTTTTCGATGTATTTTTCTGCGATCGATAACTCGGTATCAACCTCTTCTTCAGAATACAAGTGCAACCAAGGCTCATGTAGAAAAGAATGATTGCCGACTTCGTGTCCCGCATCCGCGATCGACTTCAGAACCGCTTTGTTTTTGTCTAAAGCAGCATCT
>JADEXW010000933.1 GCA_015206935.1 Pseudanabaenaceae cyanobacterium LEGE 13415
GAGCGATCCTGCCCAGGGACCTAAAAGCACTGCTGCCAATGTTCCCCCCAGCAAATGCCCTGAAGTTCCACCTGGGATCGGGAAATTGATCATTTGAGCTGCAAAAATGAACGCAGCACATACGCCCATTAACGGAACAGTGCGCTCTTGATATTCAGCTTGGACGCGATTGAGGCTGATAGTGATTAATGCGATCGCGAATACCCAAGTTAATAACGTCACGGGCAGATTCAGAAATCCATCCGGGACGTGCATAGCGAAAAATAATGTCATGAAACGATCTCCAATGAGACATCCTTGTGAGAGATACCGATAGCTGTGGTGAGTTCTAAACGTTTAGTAAAGTTGATGGGTCTCTCAGAATTCAATCCCAGGTAGGGGGATTACTGCTGGAATTTAAGCCTGACTTAAGATTCGAGCCTTGCTACACAGGAAACCTAAAAATTTTTATAGACGAAGTAGGCGATCATGCGGTAAGATACGCGATTGTGAGTTTTGTTACCCCTATGAACGCGCAAGAAATCATCCGCTCGATCGAGTCGGAGCAAATGAAAGAGAATATCCCCACGATTTATATCGGGGATACCGTTCGCGTCGGCGTGATCATTCAAGAGGGCGACAAGGAACGGACGCAGCCCTATGAAGGTGTCGTCATTGCAAAACGCAGTGCTGGCATCACGCAAAATATTACGGTGCGGCGCGTGTTTCAGGGCGTTGGAGTCGAGCGAGTTTTCCTCATTCACTCTCCCCGCATTGAAAGCATCAAAGTGATTCGCCGGGCGAAAGTACGTCGGGCGAAACTGTACTACCTACGCGATCGTGTAGGTAAGGCAACTCGCTTGAAGCAACGTTTCGATCGTCCCTTGACTTAAGTTTTTTCAGGTTTTGTACTAAATGTACATTCCCTGATAGACTAGATACAGAACGCAATCAGAGTCGTTCAGCGTATGCGCTCTTAGTTCAGTTGGTAGAACGCAGGTCTCCAAAACCTGATGTCGGGGGTTCAAGTCCTCCAGGGCGCGCTGAATTACTCTGATTTTGCATGTAAAGGCGATTTTGATCGAATCGTGTGCCGCGATCGAGAAAAATCTTTATCATAAGAATTCGGTCGAGCGCAAATTTGGGAGCAAGAGCGGTGGCAAAGACAGAAGAGGTCAAAAAATCAGGATTCAACCCCAACGAGTTCGCAAAAGAAACCAAAGAAGAACTCGATAAAGTGGTATGGCCCAGCCGACAGCAATTAATCGGTGAATCCGTTTCAGTGATTTTGATGGTAACGCTCTCTGCGACTACGATCTATCTCGTCGATCAACTCTTTCATTGGGCACAAGTGAAGGTCTTCGGATGACATACACTTCTGACGAAACTCAAAACGATCGAGCGGACGACAACCAGGATGAACAGTTGTCGAGAAGCGCCCGTTGGTATGCCGTCCAGGTAGCATCGGGTTGCGAAAAGCGCGTCAAGATGAATTTAGAACAGCGCATCGAAACGCTGGATGTCGCAAATCGAATTTTGGATGTTCAGATTCCCGAAACGCCCATTCTGAAGCACCAAA
>JADEXW010000934.1 GCA_015206935.1 Pseudanabaenaceae cyanobacterium LEGE 13415
TTTTCACCCCCTCAATCCCCCATTCTGGGGGATTGAGGGGGCATTAGCCGCCCACAACGCAGCAATCAATCCGCAAACAAGCTAAACCCGTCGAATCAATGTCACACCATCGCGCAACGGCACTAGAACCTGTTCCACACGCTCATCTTCAGCAACAAATTGATTGAACTCCGCGATCGCAGTTCCATTCGCCGATCGTTCACTCAAATAAGGCTGTCCTTGCAGCAAGGTATTGTCCACACAGATAAACCCATCTGATGCTAACAATCCCTCATCCAACAGCATTTGAAAGTACTGAACATACTCCCGCTTATCTGCATCAATGAACACGAAATCGAACGATTCACCTTGATCAGCCAGTTGCTTCAGAGTGTCGATCGCTGGAGCTAATTTGATCTGAATCTTCGAGCCATGCAAAGACTGATCGAAGAGATTCTGAGCAAATTTCGCCACATAGTCATCCACTTCGCAAGCAACTAGAATTCCATCCTCTGGTAATGCCTCCGCCATTGCTAACGCAGAATAGCCAGTAAACATTCCAATGTCCAGAATGCGGCGAGCGCGAGTCATGTGAACTAACATTTTCAGAAATTGTCCTTCCACATGACCCGACAGCATTTCTTGTTCCAAATGGCGCACTGTTTCACCATCTGAAAAACGCTGATTCCAAGGTTCGCCCTGTGTCTTCTGTGCGATCGCTCTCAAATCTTTCGATTCAGGCGTTGTACAAGCATTCACATACTCTTCCAGCCCGACCGCTAATTCCAAAGCTTTCTGCACAGATTCAGTTACATCTTCAGACTGTTGGAGTTGCTTCATTGCGGTTTGCAAATGGGCGGTCAAAATTCCCAGCGGTGTAACCGGACGCGCTTCGATTGGGGTTGCAATCGTCATCTAGTTTGCACTCCCGATTAGCTCACTGCTGCCCACATACGCATCAATTCCTTCACCTGCACGCGGATAGTCTGCACAGAGGCGTTTATGATCTGCGATCGCGCTTTCCAATTCTTCACGAGTCAAATCATTCACAAAGTGGCAAGTTCCAATCGGGCGAGGCATTGCGGCTCTTAACAATCCATCGCGAGTGAGCATAATCGATTGGGTTGCTTCCCACATCAAATCAATTTCCATCAATGGGTGATCTAATGCAAGTCCAAGACGACTCATCAAACCGAGAATGCGATCGCGATCTGTTGCTGAAATGTAGCCGCGTTTTTCAGCGATCGTTGCAGAAAGCGCCATATCAATGTTCACTGCATGACCGTGTAACAATGGCACTTGAGGGGCAAGTTCGATTGTTGGACTCCAAGTATGACCGTAAGCAATCACTCGATCGAGCATCAATTCATGCAAGTTTGGAGCTTCTAACTCCAGCATGGTTTTAATCGATTCATAGTTCACCCGATGTCCGATCTGCTTCAGATCAGCATCATTACCAACGAATCCGAAGTGATTGTAAAGCAACTCCTCGCCGTATTGTTCTAACAAATTGAATACTTCTTCATTAGAAACAACCGCGATTTTCACCAACTCCGCCATGCCGTTTCGAATTTGATC
>JADEXW010000935.1 GCA_015206935.1 Pseudanabaenaceae cyanobacterium LEGE 13415
CCCTATTTCACATTTGCTCTTGCACCCGACTGAGCCGCATACGCGATCGCGAGTCCATCCGCCGCGTCATCCGGTTTCGGTGGCTCTGAAAGTCCAAAAATCATCATTACAGCTTGCTGAATCTCCGACTTATGCGCCCCATATTTTGCCACTGAAGCTTTCACCTGCGATTGATGTAGAAAAATTGGCTCAGATAACCCACATTCCCCTAGTGCAAGCTCAATCACGCCTAATGCGCGAAGTACCTTGTTTGCGCTCGTCGTTTCGCGCGTGAAAAAAGGCATTTCCAGAGCCACCACATCCGGTTTGAGAATCTGACACAACTCCCGCACATCATCATGAATCTGCTTCAATCGATCGTAAATCGAAGACTTCGCAGGTGTCGTAATCACCCCGTAATCCAAAACGTGATCATCCTGAATTGCACCGTATCCGATCGTAGCGATCGCAGGATCGATGCCTAAAATCACTTTTCCTTGTAACGTTAGCATCTGAATTGTCATTGTACTTTAAATTCTCATAATACACTCGAACTATCTAAATATGAAAAAACTTCCGTTTGACATTGATATTGTTCTTGATCGAGTTCGCGATGCAGTTAGCACCCTTCCGAAAGCTGCCATGTTTGAACTCTACGAAGATGGCTATACTTCGCTATTTGAACAATTAATTAGCTGCTTGATTTCAGTTAGAACTTACGACGAAGTAAGTTTACCTGTGTCACGTCGATTGTTTGAACAAGCTCGAACTCCAGAAGCGATCGCACAACTCACTCCCGAAGCGATTGAAAGCTTGATTCGGGACTGTACCTATCCAGAGCAAAAAGCGCAGCAAATTCATACGATCGCAAATCAGATTGTCACTAACTATGCAGGAGAGCTACCCGCAGATGCAGCAGTGTTAATGAGCTTCAAAGGAATTGGAGTGAAATGTGCCCATCTTGCACTAGGAATTGCTTGCAAACAGCCGTACATCAGCGTGGATACTCATGTTCATCGTATTACCAATCGCTGGGGATATGTTGAAACGAAAACACCAGAAAAAACAACGATCGCACTAGAGGCAAAACTGCCACAGCAATACTGGATTGAGATCAATCAACTGTTAGTTCCTTTCGGGAAACATATTTGCACTGGAAAGCGCCCTCATTGTTCACAATGTCCCGTTCTAAATTGGTGCGAGCAGAGAATTACTTAGTTCCTTAGATACGGGTAATTATTAATACGAAACAAGTCACAATATTCGTAATTAACTAGGGTTGACAAATATTAAAAAACTCTGAAACAATGCACATATTGATTTTAGAAAGGTGATTAATCATCAATAGTTGCTTAGAGTAAAACTGCTACAGTTTGCAGCAGAAGACATTCTTAAGAATCTCTATCTTTAGGCAGAAAATCTATTTGATTCGCCAATCTAAGCATCATTTCTTCCTATCTAGCTCGCTTTTTTGAGTTAGTTATCACTAAATATCTAGTGATTTCCTATTTTGTTTTCCTGAAACTCGTGACCTTTGTGCGATCGGAAAAATTCTGAAGTCGCCCACCACTCTAT
>JADEXW010000250.1 GCA_015206935.1 Pseudanabaenaceae cyanobacterium LEGE 13415
TCTTTGAAGTTCGATCAATAAACCTGCGTGAGCGATCGAGGTTCCAACTTGATCTGCTAATTCTTTGACGAAATCCAATTCCGCTTGAGTCCAAACTCGATCGCGATCGCATTGATCCAAAATAATCACACCATTCGGCTGGTCTTGATAATGCGTTGCGACTAATAAGCGGGTTTGAGGAATATCTCCAGACGGAGCCGGATCGATTTCTTCGGGAGCCTGTCTAACCGCACGAATCGGTTTCAGAGTTGCCAAAGCTTTTTGCAATAAAGGATCGTTTTGAAGCTGGAATACTTCACCTTTGAGCGATCCCAGACAATCTTGACGAAATTCCGCAACCGCTTCGATGCTCGATCGCTTCGGATCATACGGACAAATCACACAGCGACTCACATCCAACGCCGCTCCCAATCCATCAACCGTGACTTGCCAAATTGTGGACAGTTCTAAATTCTGTCGCGCATTCCAAACAATTTGAGTTAGAAGCTGCTGATATCGATCGAGGTCTTCCTGTTTCGACATTTCCACCGCTTGCAGAGGCGATCGCGCTTCATCCAATTCATTCGCCTGTTCTCCAGTCACGATGACGATCGCCGCTGTTCCATTCGGCAAAATTACCGGACTCATCACGAGATCAAACAAAATTGTGCGATCTCCACATTCAAACAAGCAGCGAAACTGTTCAGGCGTTTGAGACGATAATACCCGTTTCAGACGATCTAAATATGCCGTCAGAGAAACCGGACAAAATCCAGTTCCCATCGGTTTCCCAATCCACTGGCGCGACTCCAAATGGCTCATTTCGCGCCAATAGAACGCAAGCAAAACTCCCGTCGCATCTTGAGTGATCATCAACTCTGCGATATTTGCGATCGCAGGAATCGAATCAGCAGGAACGGACGAGTCAATCGAGTAAGACGGATCAGACAGAGAGCTAGATAGATTCACAGAAGCGACCATTTGACCAGGGAATGAGGATCGGACACTAAATCAAATTCAGCCAAGAGCCACAGGAAGCCGATCACAGCAACCAAAGTTAATCATTCCACTCGCCTCGCGGCGGGAGCGGCGGGTTGCGGGGTAACGTCCGAGCATTATCCTCATCACGGTAGAGTTCGCTTCTCAACCATTGCCGGAGCGCAACCTCGACCACTTTACTAGGATCATTCGTCAAATGCCGGACTTGCTCCAACAAATCAGAATCAATCTGGATTGAAAGTTCGGTCTTGTGTCGATCGGGCATTTGAAGTTTGGGGTCGTTCATATTGTCGGATCAACCTTCATATTGAAGATTGGCTGAATTAAACAAAGGCATCGAAAGCCGAAAATCACCCGCGCTTTGAGGAATCTCGTCTATAACTTATGGATGTACCGTTTTTTACATGGATTCAACAAAGTTTTAACATTTTTTCACAGAACTAGCTGAGAAAAAACGGGATCAGAAATGAATCCGAAACAAATTTCGGACATTTCTTTTTCTTAGCGTCTCAGACACTCGAACTCCGTGAAGAAAGGATTAAAATATCTTAAGTGTTCTCTTTTGGATTTGACTCCGCAACGAGTGAGATTCTATAGAAATGCTTTCCTCTGCCGCCACCCTTACTGAAGTTCTATGACTGACGTACCCGTCAACCGTATCCGAAATTTTTCCATCATTGCTCACATCGACCACGGCAAGTCCACGCTGGCTGACCGTTTGCTACAAGAAACGGGAACCGTGACTGCACGGGAAATGAAAGAACAGTTCCTGGACAATATGGAACTCGAACGGGAGCGCGGGATTACGATTAAGCTCCAAGCCGCCCGGATGAATTACACCGCCAAAGATGGGCAGCAGTATGTTTTGAATTTGATCGACACGCCTGGGCACGTCGATTTCTCGTATGAAGTTTCGCGATCGCTAGCTGCGTGTGAAGGTGCGCTTCTTGTAGTGGATGCCTCTCAAGGGGTGGAAGCGCAAACGCTGGCAAACGTTTATCTCGCGCTGGAGCATGATCTCGAAATTATTCCGGTATTGAATAAGATCGATTTGCCAGGAGCCGAACCCGATCGCGTGAAACAAGAGATCGAAGAAGTGATCGGACTCGATTGCTCAGAGGCAATTATGGCTTCTGCGAAAGAAGGCATCGGTGTACCGGAAATTTTAGAAGCGATCGTTCAAAATGTTCCGCCGCCTAAAGATACGACGAAGGAGCCACTGAGAGCGCTCATTTTCGATAGCTATTACGATGCTTACCGAGGCGTGATTGTTTATTTCCGGGTAATGGACGGTCAGGTGAAAAAAGGCGATAAAGTCTACCTGATGGCTTCCGGCAAGGAATATCAGATCGATGAGCTTGGCGTTCTTTCGCCTACTCAAGTCCAAGTCGAATCGCTCCACGCTGGCGAAGTGGGCTATTTTGCCGCCTCGATCAAAGCGGTAGAAGATGCACGAGTCGGTGACACGATCACCCTTTCGGCAAACAAAGCTCCTGAACCGCTACCGGGCTACATTGAAGCGAAACCGATGGTGTTCTGCGGCATGTTCCCGACCGATGCCGATCAGTTCCCCGAATTGCGCGAAGCTCTCGATAAATTAAAGCTGAACGATGCTGCACTCAATTTTGAGCCAGAAACTTCAAGTGCAATGGGATTTGGTTTCCGTTGTGGCTTCCTCGGCTTGCTGCACATGGAAATCGTCCAAGAGCGGCTAGAGCGCGAATATAACTTGGATTTGATTATCACTGCGCCTTCTGTGGTTTACCGGGTGACGACCCTCAAAGGCGAAGTGCTGCTAATTGATAATCCAGGCAAGCTTCCCTCTCCCCAAGAGCGCGAAAAGATCGAAGAGCCTTATGTTCAAGTCGATATCATCACACCCGAAACTTATGTTGGGACGCTGATGGAACTCTGCCAAAATCGTCGGGGTGTCTTCAAAGATATGAAGTACCTCACACCCGGACGGACAACGCTGATTTATGAATTGCCACTGGCGGAAGTCGTGACCGATTTCTTTGATCAAATGAAGTCTCGATCGCGCGGATATGCCAGCATGGAATATCAACTGATCGGCTACCGCGAAAACGCACTCGTGAAGCTGGATATCTTGATTAATGGCGATCCCGTCGATTCACTCGCAACGATCGTTCACCGGGATAAAGCTTACGGAGTCGGTCGCGCTCTGACGGAAAAACTCCGCGAACTGATCCCCCGCCACCAGTTCAAGATTCCGATTCAAGCCGCGATCGGGAGCAAGGTTATTGCCAGCGAACACATTCCTGCTCTTCGCAAAGATGTCTTAGCAAAATGCTATGGCGGTGATATCTCTCGGAAGAAGAAACTGCTGCAAAAGCAAGCGAAAGGGAAAAAACGGATGAAAGCGATCGGAACCGTCGATGTCCCTCAAGAGGCATTCATGGCAGTTCTTCGCCTCTCCAACGAGCAAAGCTGAAGTTTTATTATTCGTTGCAGATTGCTCCTACCCAAAAAGTGGGGGCAATTTTCACGTGCCGTTGAAGATTCGATGAATTCTATAGGACGAAATACCGGAAGACGAACCAGTCTGTTATGGTTCTACTGAAATGAAAAAGCTCGCATGGCGTAGGGTATTGCCCCGCTCCCTGTCCGGATCGCCATCGTGCCGCCCGTTAATTTAATGGGTACACTTCTGGCAAGCAGGGAATCTATCCCTTTCCCACTCCTACCCTTGCTCGTTTGCAACTTAAGCGGATTTTGAACTTATGCGAATTCTTGTCACTGGTGGTGCAGGCTTCATTGGCTCCCACTTGATCGATCGACTGATGACAACAGGTCATGAAGTTATCTGTCTCGATAACTTCTACACCGGGCACAAGCGCAACATCCAGCACTGGATGGGCAACCCGAACTTTGAACTGATTCGTCACGACATCACCGAACCGATTCGACTTGAAGTGGATCAAATCTATCATCTGGCTTGTCCCGCGTCGCCCGTCCACTACCAATACAATCCCGTCAAAACCGTCAAAATCAACGTGATGGGAACCCTAAACATGCTGGGTCTGGCGAAGCGCGTCAAAGCTAGATTCTTGCTCGCTTCAACCTCTGAAGTGTACGGCGATCCCGAAGTCCATCCCCAGTCCGAAGAATATCGCGGCAACGTCAACCCGATCGGAATTCGCAGCTGTTACGACGAAGGAAAACGAGTTGCTGAAACCCTCGCCTTCGACTATCACCGCCAAAACGATGTTGATATCCGTGTCGCCCGTATTTTTAACACTTACGGACCTCGAATGCTCGAAAACGATGGACGAGTCGTCAGCAATTTCGTTGTCCAAGCCCTCAAAGGCAACGCTCTAACGGTATACGGTGATGGATCTCAAACCCGTAGTTTCTGTTATGTTTCTGACTTAGTAGACGGTCTGTATCGCCTGATGAACGGCGACTTTATCGGGCCCGTCAACTTGGGCAACCCCGGTGAATACACGATCCTGCAACTTGCTCAAGCTGTTCAGGAAATGGTAAATCCTTCTGCCTCAGTGAAATTTGAGCCATTGCCGCAAGACGATCCCCGTCGCCGCAAGCCTGATATTACTCGCGCTCAAACCCATCTCGGTTGGCAGCCCACCATTCCGCTTAAAGAAGGATTAGAGCGCACGATCGCTGATTTCCGCAGCCGCCTCGAAGCTCCCGAACCCCAACCCCAGTCGATTGCAACGCACTAAAGCGCACGATTCGGGAATGCTAACGGAAAACACTATCGAGCTAACATATCGTTTGTTTGAGGAGTATTACTATGCGCGTTTGCGTCATTGGAACGGGTTACGTCGGTTTGGTTACGGGTGCTTGTCTCTCTCACATCGGGCATCATGTCATCTGCGTTGACAACAACGAAGCCAAAGTCAAATTAATGCAGTCCGGACAGTCCCCGATTTTTGAACCGGGCTTGTCTGAGATTATGAAATCCTCGATCGAGTCAGGACGCTTAGAGTTCACGACCGATATTGCAGCAGGAGTCGAACATGGTCAGATCCTATTTATCGCCGTTGGAACGCCTGCTTTACCAAATGGAGAAAGCGATACTCGTTATGTCGAAGCAGTAGCACGTGGAATCGGTGCAAACCTCAAGAGCGGCTACAAAGTAATCGTGAACAAATCCACGGTTCCGATCGGGTCTGGAGACTGGGTGAGAATGCTCGTTCTCGATGGACTTGCAGAGCGTCAACGTGCGGAAGCACCTGTTCTCGCTGGAGTCGGTGGCGGCGAAGAAATCAAAACCAGTGCATTAACGGGTGAATATGATTTCGATGTGGTCAGCAACCCAGAATTCTTGCGTGAAGGATCGGCAGTGTATGACACCTTCAACCCCGATCGGATTGTCCTCGGTAGCAACAACAGCGATCGACCAATCAAATTGATGCAAGAACTCTATACCCCGATCGTCGAGCGGCAATTTGCTGAAGACAAATCTGCTCCTCCGGTTCCGGTGGTCGTCACAGATTTGAGTTCGGCTGAAATGATCAAATATGCTGCAAACGCATTCTTGGCGACGAAAATCAGCTTCATTAACGAAGTCGCGAATATCTGCGATCGAGTCGGTGCAGATGTGATGCAAGTGGCGAAAGGAATCGGTCTGGATTCCCGGATTGGCAGCAAGTTCTTGAGTGCAGGTCTGGGCTGGGGCGGTTCCTGCTTCCCGAAAGATGTCTCCGCACTGATTCATACCGCTGACGATTACGGCTATGAGACTCAATTGCTCAAAGCAGCCGTCTGCGTGAATGAACGTCAGCGCTTAATCGTGGTCGAGAAACTTCAGCAAGCGTTGAAAATCTTGAAAGGAAAAACGATCGGACTTCTGGGACTGACCTTCAAGCCGGACACTGATGATTTACGCGATGCACCTGCGTTGAACGTGATCGAAAACTTGGCTCGTCTGGGTGCAAAAGTGAAGGCATATGACCCGATTATTTCTCAAAGTGGAATGCGGGATGGCATCTCGGATGTAATTGTTGAGACGGATGCAGAACGGTTAGCCGATGGTTGCGATGCGCTAGTTCTTGTCACCGAGTGGGCACAATTCTTGAACCTCGACTACATCAAAATGGCGAAATTGATGAACACTCCCATCCTCATTGATGGTCGTAACTTCCTCAATCAGCCTGTCTTAGAAGAAGCAGGCTTCCGGTATATCGGCATCGGGCGCTAATCTTCCGAAACATCATAAAAAGAGACGCATCAAGGTGCGTCTCTTTTTTTATTGGCAACATTTCTATTGACAACATCCTCTTAAACTTCGTTCTAGATCTGCTGTTAATCGTTTTGCACCTTGCTTTGGATGGTCTGAGCTGTAATCTGCTGCGGATAACGGCATATGAACATGAATTTTCACGGCAGAGCGCCACGGAACCAGTGGTTTGCTGTATTGAATTGTGATTGGCACAATTTGAACGTTTAGATTCGGCTGACTCGCTTCCGCCTGAAGTGCTAACCTTGCCAATCCAGGTTTAAGGGGAGCAGCTTGGCGATAGATATTGCCCTCAGGAAAAATCACTAAAGCTTCACCCTGTTGCAACAGATCAATACTGTGTCGAAGAGCTGCGATCGCAGGCTGACGAGTATTAATCGGAAAACCGCCCAATCGACGGATAAACCAACCTTGAATGCCTTTGATTTCATCAACTGTAACCATGAAGCGCAAGATTCGACCTGTGATATCCTGCCCAACCGCACAAGGCACCATGAGCGCATCCCAGCGCGATCGATGGGTTGCCGCAATAATCACAGGGCCCGTTTTAGGAAAGTGTTCACGACCAGAGATTTCAACTCGGCGAAAGTAAATTGGCAAGACCGCAAATCGCGCCAACGGATAAACGATCGAAGCGAGCCAAGGTAAACAGCGCGATCGTACAGATTGAGAAACAGGAGTCGGGTGTTCCACACAGGAAGAAGCAGGGGAGGAAATAGGTTGCTCTTCTAGCGTAATCGGTGTTTCACGCGAAGGGGCAGGGGGGCGAGTAAGAACGCCATCGGATTTTTGGGTCTTGGGCGATAGCATGAAGTCAATCAGCAGCATGACACAGTTAAGGATGACAGCCTTCTAAGGTGGGTAGATGTTCGTTATCTTCCATTTACGGTAGTGGCTTTCCTCGCTCCTGCGTCTCTGCCAAGGGACAGTTCTAGGGGTGTCTCGTGCTGGAACTTTTGCCTGGGCGCTACAGTTGGTCTAGCCTGATAAATTAAATTTGAATCAATGTGTTGACAGATAGAGTTTTATCCGTTACATTAATAAATGTCAAACGCAACGAGCGAGCGCAAGACAAAATGCGCCCCCATCGTCTAGAGGCCTAGGACACCTCCCTTTCACGGAGGCGACAGGGATTCGAATTCCCTTGGGGGTATTGCTGTAATTAGGACAGGGTAAGGCTTTTGGTCTTACCCTGTTTTTTCAGTTTCAATCCGAATCATTCGGTAGCGGTGGAGTTTGGTGATTAACCAGACTGCGAT
>JADEXW010000936.1 GCA_015206935.1 Pseudanabaenaceae cyanobacterium LEGE 13415
CTCCCACCCCAAGACAGTATTCCACCCCAAGAATTCATCGAAACCCAAGAGATTCGCCCTCTCCCCGGCAAACTCGATGACATCCCCGTCTTCAACAGCAACAGCCCCGAAGTCGTTCTCACCGAAGGCATTCTACTTTCGACCTTCCCTTCACAGGGAATGCGCGTTCCTTCCGCCCACTTAAACTACGCCTTCAACGGTCGCTTCGACATCTTCGCCCACCATATTTCAAGAGCCAGCAATCCCAGCCAAACACGATCGCTCTTCCAAGGCATCGTCATCTACAATCCCAACGATCAACCCGTTCGAGTTGACATCTCCCAAGCCGCAACCTATCTCACCCGCCCCGATGCTCTCTTCATCGATCTCCCTTCCTACGTCGAAGATCCTGTAGGAACAGTCTTCGCAGGTCCCGGTAGCCGCGTCGTCAGCGATATCTTACGAGGACGAAGGCAAGGCAACCTTCCAACCGTCATGATCATTCCGCCGAAACAAGCGCAAATGCTGATGAATCTCCCGATTCCAGCAGGAACCGTGACCCCAACTTCAAACGGTCGCTCCACTTTAATGCGTCTATTCAGTCACGCGCCCGTCTATGTCGCTACACTCGCCATGTTCGCTCCCCTAAACCCTAATCGAACAGAACGAGTTCCCACGATCGAAGAATGGCTCAATCTCTTAGTGAATGCTGGAGTCGCTGGACCCAGAGACATTCCTCCCACACCGCTCAACTCCAAAAGCACAAATATTACCTACGGTCGCGTTGCTGGAGTCTCCAAAGGTTCTGAATGGCGAACCAACATCACCGACAATCGCAAGGACTACCTCAGCATTCCAAATCCCGGTCGCGCCTTCTCTTACGGTCTAAGTACACTTGAGCAAGGCACTTTCGCCACCGGACAAATTCAAAGCGCCCCTATGCTTGTGCGCTATCCCGATACCGCCTACCTCGCCAACGGTAACTATGCAACGCACTACATTCTCACGCTGCCCCTCCAAAACACCACCCGCCAAACTCAAACCATCTCCTTATCGATCGAAACCCCTATCAAACAAGACCGCAGCCGCAACGAACTCGTCTTTCTCAATCCTCCTGATCCGCGAATCTTCTTCCGAGGAACCGTCCGTCTTCGATATCTTGACGATCGCTCCATTCCCCAAACCCGTTTCATCCACCTCGTCCAACGTCGCGGTCAAAAAGGCGAACCCCTACTCAATCTAACCCTACCACCCGGAGCAACCCGATCAGTTGAGGTCGATTTCCTCTACCCACCCGATGCCACTCCTCCCCAACTTCTCACCGTCCGCACCTTATCAAATAGTCGCTAATCATCGTGTCCAACCTTGCTACTGTCGAACCCTGGCTGTATTGGTCACTTTTCCCGATTCATCGAGCATTTTTGAGGCTGTATTTCGGCTCGATCGATATCCAAGGAAAAGAACATCTGCCCGAAAAAGGTCCTCTAATTCTGGCTTCCAAACATTTCAGCCGTTGGGACCCACTTGTTCTTTCGCTTCTCAGCAAAGAACCCCTCAGATTCATGACTAATGC
>JADEXW010000251.1 GCA_015206935.1 Pseudanabaenaceae cyanobacterium LEGE 13415
AGAAGTAGTTTCAACCGATTTTCAGGGCGATCGTCGATCGAGCATTTTCGATGCAGGGGCAGGAATCGAACTGAATTCTAACTTCTTCAAGATTGTTTCTTGGTACGACAATGAATGGGGCTATTCCAATCGCGTGATTGATTTAATGACGACGATGGCGAAAAAAGACGGCATCTTGAACTAGATTACATCGGCTAGGTGGGCTAATTTTGGTCTGCCTAGCTCAAAGGAATATAATCAAAATGCTAGTGTCCTGATTTCCTGGTGGTGATTATGGTTCAATCTCCTACAAAACCAATCACGCTCGAAGAATTTCTAAAGCTGCCAGAAACCAAGCCTGCCAGCGAGTACGTTGATGGTCAAATTATTCAGAAACCGATGCCACAAGGAAAACATAGTACACTTCAGCGAGATTTGACCAGTAAGGTTGATGGGATTTTGAGACCTGAGCGAATTGCTAGAGCTTATCCTGAACTCCGTTGTACGTTTGGTGGTCGATCGATCGTTCCAGACGTGACTGTATTCACTTGGAATCGGATTCCCCGTGATGAAAGTGGTGAAGTTGCGAACACTTTTGAAATCGCTCCAGATTGGACGATCGAGATCCTCTCGCCCGACCAAAGCCCAACTAAGGTGATCAAAAACATTCTTCATTGCATTGATCATCAGACTCAAATGGGTTGGATGATTGATCCCGAAGAAAAAGGCGTATTCGTTTATTTTGCCGATCGCACAATTCGACTGTTTGATGTTTCCGAAGATATTTTGCCTGTGCCTTCATTTGCGAACACAGTTCAACTAACAGTCAGAGAGTTATTCAATTGGTTGTCTGACTAAAACTCTACATCATCCTCTTCATCAGTTTCGCCAATCACAGAGAGCGGAAATTGTTGTTTCAGTGCGGGGATCACAGGGCAGGGTTTACGATCGTCTAAATTTTCCGGTTTGTTCCAACTAAACGGCGCTTGTTTCGCGGCAGACATCCACAACAATCGTTTTGCTCGTGTCATCGCCACATACAACAATCGAAACTCTTCTGCGGTTTTCAAGTATCCGGCTCGTTCCCAAGCTTCTTCAGTGTTGGGAATCGGTTCTTGGTGAACGATCGCTCGAATCTGTGCCCTTGCAACTTCGGATAGGGTAAAGTCGCCTAGAAACTGCATTGCAGGCGGGATGTAGAGCGAACCTGGAATCATGTTTTCGTGCAGGAATGGAATAAATACATAGTCCCAATCAAGACCTTTAGCTTTGTGCATGGTAATGATGGTGAGTTGACTGGGGCGAACATATCGATCGTCATCTTCAGCTTCGACAGGTTCAAATCGCTCTGAACTAACAATGTCGTTTAAGACTTCTAACATTGCAGTGAGCGAATTCTCTCTAGTTTGCTGCATGATTCGTTCTGCAAGCTTATCCGCAGTTGCTAGCTCAGTTTGCTCATAGTTCAAGGTGTACGCCAAAAATGAGATCAATTGATAGAGAGGTAGCTCTAATCTAGCTCTGAGTAAGCTAGTACAAAAACGGCTTGCTTGCTGAACTTGCGGATCTTGAGGCGGATCAAGTGGAGCAGGATAAAGGAACTGTTCCGGGAAAGTGATCAGCGCATTGAGGTCTTGAGTGGGAATGATGCGACGACTGACGAATACTGATAGTGCAGCTTTGAGATTGTCTGGGGAATGAGGTCGATCGAGAAATTGCAGCAACGATAACATCTCGGCTGGAATATGAGATTGTCGATCGCGCATTCCGACTTCAAAGACAGAGAGTTTCTCATCAAACCAGCGCGATAGTTCTCTTGCAACAAATCGCCCTTGCTCATTGGTACGAACTAACACAGCAGCGGATCGATCCGGATAGCGATTGAATAATGCGATCGCTCTTTTACCAATCCATTCCACAGTTTGATGCACATCTTCAGGCGTGTGGATCTCAAAGCCTAATCCTTCAGGACTTGGGTTTGCATCCGCTTGTGGATCATTGGCTGAAACGGGGCGAATCATTTGCGATCGGAATGGTGCTGTTTCTTCTTTGCCGTATGTTCGATTCACCCAACTTAGAACGTAGTTTGCTGCTTCGAGAATGATCCGACTGCTACGACCTGCTTGATTCATTTCCGCGAGTCGATCCTCGATCGAGCAAGTTTGGCAAAATTCCCGAAAGAACACTGGATCAGCAGGTGTGAAGGTTGAATTGATGGCTTGATTCGGATCGCCTACCCGCACTAAGTTTTGATTGTTGGGTTGCTCTGGATCAATAGCTAATAGTTCTAATAGCTTTGTTTGCAGTGGGCTAGAATCCTGTGCTTCATCTTCAAACACTGCAAACACTTGAGACTGCCAACGCGCTCGGATTTTTGGATGTTCTAATACTCGTAATGCACCTAAAACCATTTCATCATAGTCAATGAAGTTTCGGTTTTGTAATTGCAGTTGATATTGCTCATAGAGTCCCGCTGCGATCGACAAAATCGAATACTCATCGGATGAAATCTGATTGCGAAGATCATCCGGTAGCAATCCTGAGCTTTTTGCTTCTCGAATCACGGTTTCTGCAAGTGCAGGTAACACTTCGGTTCTTAGAACGGCTTGTCTTCGCAGTCGTTCTGTTTCTTCTCCGTCGAACTGTTGCCCTTCTAAGAGTCCTTGGTATAGATGCGGATTGAGTCCCAGCCATTGTTCTACACTCGTGCGAATCAATCGATTTCCTTGAGTTGGAGTAATCAAAATTGAATCCGGATTAAAGCCCGATCGCTCTGGGGCACTTCTCGCGATCGACCAAGCTAATCCATGCAAGGTATGAACGACAAAGCCCCCTTGCGGCAAGCTCAGTTTTTTCAAATATTCGCGGATTTTAGATTTAATATTTGCGGCTGCCGATCGAGTAAAAGTCACGACGACTAATTGGCGGCGGCTGTGAAGTTGATGATGTGCGATCGCGCAGGCGGCGGCGACTGCCATTCCGGTCGATTTTCCCGCTCCTGGAACGGCGGACACTGCCAATCGTCCGGATTGCCAATCTGCAATTTCTCGCTGCCCAGGACGGAGTGTACTTCGCAAAGATTGAAGCAGCTTTTCGCGCAGTTCTAACACATTGGAAACAACAGGGTCGGCAGTCATAAGATAAATAGAAAGCTTGTACTACTACTTTAGACGGTAAACTGATTCGATCGTAGACTTCAAATCGAAATTCATGACGCGATCGCAGGCTGAAACTATTTTGCGGCAATTTATCTGTACTGAGCCATCTTCTGAACCGCTCGATTATGCGGCGATTCGTGAAGCGGTTTTCATTGTGGCGGATTTGTCTGATTATCAAATTTTAGGAATTTGTGCAGAAACGGCTGAGGAAGGATTGAAAGCGCTTTCGAGTTATGGAAGTGCTTTGAAATATGAGATTCCTGAAACGCGATCGATTTCAGGCGTGATTTATATCAAATTCAATCCGTTAACGGGTCGATCGCACATGGAACCCTACAGCGGTGAGCATCGTGGCGTATTAGTGTCCTGTCAGTCTGCATTTGATGATGGCGTGAATGAAACGTTTGGACATTTGCCGCTGGATTTGTTTAATCAATAATAAACCCAGACCGGAGACCGACCTGGGTTTGAGTTTTTATGAACCAGCCCTAATAAAGTTTGGCTAGCGATTTTGGTAATGTCGAATACCTTTCTCTATGTTTTTATCCTACAAGACACATCTCAGATTTAGTGGGAAAACACACTTTTCTTTAACAATTGAGACTTTGCTTAACTGATTTCGTCTATCTGAGGGTAGGAAAATCAGTTTAGATTGCGAAATGTATCCGTCTTGAAGGTCAGCCGCGAAATTTGTGCTACTTGAAAATCAGATCCAATCGCTGCTGTGAGGCTTTTAGGGCTGCTTCTGGAGTAGCTCGATCGAGTAATGTCGCTTCGATCGCTCGTCCCAAATTATCCGAGATTCGGTTATATCCAGGAAAAATCGGACGCGATCGACCAAATTGCGCTTGATCCAAAAACACATCCACGGCTGGCTCTTCCGATCGAAACGCTTTGTAGTCCTGACTTTCCCGTGATTTTAGATTCGTAGGTAGATAGCCAGTCCCGATCGCCCATTCAGTCTGAAATTCCTCGCTCATGACGAATTCTGCGAACTTGAACGCTGCTTTTTCCCGCTCTGGAGTCGATTTAAAGAAGAAAAGATTCTCACCCCCAATCACAGTTCCTGCTTGTGTTCCTTTCGGAATCGGCAATACCCCAAAATCTACTTTCGTTGCTTGCAGTTGTCCGAGTGTCCAAGGTCCTGAAAGCTGCATTGCAACTTTGCCTGCTAAAAATCCATCCAACTCATAGCCGCGTTCAGGTTGAGACAGAATTGCAGAACCATCTTTAATCAAATCGTGCCAGAACTGTAAAGCTGCGATCGCGCCTGAATTTGTAATATCGACGCTCCGAGGCTGCTCCACGACCGCACCAGAAATAATATTGTTGCCATATATCAAAGTTCCTGCTGTACTAGGTTCAGTCGTTGTAAGCTCTCCGCCTCCACTAAATAGAAATGGCAACCAAGTAAACACCGTCCATTCTCCTTTTCCCAGCGGCAACAGCATTCCATATTGATCTGCCTTCCCATCACCGTTAGTATCTTTCGTTAATTGTTTTGCGAGTTGCCGAAACTCTGTCCAGGTTTGCGGTAATTCCTTCACGCCTGCTGCTTTGAACAAACTTGGACGATAGTAGATCCCAACATTGTTTGTACTAAATGGAATCGACCAGGTTTTGCCCTCGTATTGCATCGTATCGATCAAAGCGGGATCGAGTTCGGATTTAACTATTGAAGCGGCAAAAAGATCATCAACGGGTCTTAAAGCATCCAGTTCTACCAATTGCCCGGTGATCATCGGTGCAAACCACAACATATCCGGTGCAGCATTTCCGACTACTGCTGCGAGAATTTTGGGCATTTGCTGATCGCCTTGTCCGACATAGAGCGATTCGACTTGGATGTTCGGATTGTTCTGATTAAATCGATCGACTAATTTCTGCAAGATATCCCGATTCGGTGGGGGGTTCACTCCTTGCCACAGAGTCAGCCGAATTATGTCTGAGGATTGAGCAGGCTGACACGCGACGAGAGTAACACACAGCGCGATCGTAAAAACAAATTTCAGCAATGGGGCAAACCGGAGCGACATGATTAGGATGAAGAAATCACAGGTTGATTTGAATAGTGTATGAGAAAGTTGATTCCAAGTTCGATCGCGATCGCGTTACTTTGCTTAACTCTCGGTTGTCGATCGAATCATCCAAATCAAGTTGAAATTACGCTGAGTGGTTGGCAAAGTAACCCGAATGAAGGCAAATTACTCGATCGAGCAATTCGAGAATTTGAAGCAAAGAATCCAAACATTAACGTAAAACGAGAAGTGATCAATAGCCAGTATATGGATGTGATCAGAACTCGTTTGATCGGAGGAGTTGCTCCAGATGTGTTCTATTTAGAAGCATTTGAAGCACCTACTTTAATGCAGTATGGTGTTTTAGAACCATTGAATTCTTATATCAAACCGGAGTTCAAGTTGAATGATTTTGAACCGAATTTGTTGAACGCATTTAAGCGAGATGGAAACGTTTATGGGATTCCGAAAGATTTCTCAACTTTGGCATTGTTTTACAATACAACTGCTTTGAAGAATGCAGGAATTAACCAACCTCCGCGAACTTGGGAAGAGTTGAGAACAGCGGCGAAAAAATTAACGATCGATAAAAACAAAGACGGCAGAATCGAACAGTTTGGTATCGGAATTGCGCCAGAATTACCACGCCAAGCGTTTATGATTGAAGCTTTCGGTGGGAAACTGGTTGATCAGAATAACAATGCCGCTTTCGCGAGTCCTCAAGGGCTTCAGGGTTTGCAGCTTGTGATTGACCAATATCGAAAAGATCGATCGGCGGCGCAACCTTCAGACGTGGGTGCAAGCTCGAATAGTGAAGCATTTGGACAGGGACGGGTGGCAATGGCGATCGAAGGTCCTTGGGCAATTCCTTATTTGCGCGAAACTTTCCCGAAACTGCAATTTCAAACTTCAGAAATTCCGGAGATTAATAATCAACAAGGTACGATGATCTACACCGTCGGCTATGTGATGAATCGTCAATCTAAGCATAAAGATGCCGCTTGGAAATTGATTCAATATTTGACCGATGAAGCAGGGATGAAACGATGGGCAAAAGAAGGGGTAGCGTTGCCTTCACGTCGCTCCGTGTTAGCAGGATTAAACTACGATCGCAATCCGATTTATTCGCCATTTGTGACAGGTGCAAAGTATGGAACGATTTGGCAAGCGGGTGAAACATTACCCACGATTGTCACCAGTTTTGATAATCAATTTGTGAGTGCAATGCTCGGACAACAACCCTTATCCGAAGCAATGGAACGTGCCCAAACAACTGCAAATCGAGAAATTTACTTATCAAGATGATCTTAAAACAAAAGACTAGAGATGCTCTAACAGGTTATGCGTTTATGACACCTACAATTATCATCCTGGGTGTCTTTTTAGCGCTGCCTGTGATTTATGCGATCGTATTTGCCTTCTATCGTGTTCAACTCCTGGGTGATGTCGATTTTCGCTTCGCTGGATTGAGAAACTTTATTCGCATTCAAGACGATGAACGAGTTTGGATCGCGCTCACCAATACGATTCAATACGTTTTGATCGTGGTTCCATCTCAAACCATTCTGGCGCTACTTCTCGCATTACTATTAAATGCCAAAATTCGGGGTAGAAGTTGGTTTCGAGTTGCATTCTTTCTTCCAACCGTTACATCTTCTGCGGTGCTGACATTAATCTTTATGTGGATCTACAACTCGAATGGTTTATTAAATAACTTTCTCAGTTTTGTCGGTCTTCCAACTTACAATTGGTTGGGCGATCCAGAGGTCGCACTCAAAGGAATTATGTTGATGAATATCTGGGCAACTGCACCTTTATATATGGTGATTTACTTAGCAGCATTGCAAGATATTCCAGAGAGTTTATATGAAGCGGCATCGATCGATGGTGCAACGACTTGGGAAAAGTTCTGGTGTATCACACTGCCATTTCTAAAACCTGTTACTTTCTTCGTTCTCACTGTTGGAATTATTGGGACGTTCCAATTGTTTGATCAGTCCTACATTTTCTCGAATGGATCAGGTGGACCAGACAACTCAACTTTAACGATCGTACTTCTGATTTATCAATATGCGTTCAATCGTCTAGACATGGGATATGCGCTTGCACTCACGCTTATTCTGGCACTTACGATTATGATCGCAACTTTAATTCAGCGTTATTTCTTTAAAGAAGAGAGCTTAGATTAATGCTAAAAGTACAACATTTTCGCTGGTGGATTTGGTTGATGTATGCGGGATTGATCCTTTATGCGATCGTCACTTTCATCCCGTTTCTCTGGGCGCTTTCTGCCTCATTCAAACC